>JBIOUP010000158.1:0-8920 GCA_044867305.1 Dermatophilaceae bacterium | reverse complement strand
CGAACAGGCCGCGCAGGGTCATCAACCGTTCGGACTGCTCGTCGACCCGAGTGCTGTACTCCTTGAAGATGTCGTACCGCCGCTGGCGCGTGGAGTGCTGCAGCCGAAACACCGTGTCGGGGTCGAACAGATGGGGCTCGCCCTCGCGCCGCCACTGGTACTCCCCGCCGACCCATAGCGTGCGGTGCGCCGGGTGCACGCCCTCGGGCGGGTAGGCCACCGCGTGCCGGGCGGCGACCTCGGCGGCGATGACGTCGAGACCGACGCCACCGAGCTGGGAGACGGTGCCGGTGAAGTACCGGTCGACGAGATCCTCGGACAACCCAACGGCCTCGAAGACCTGGGCACCGCAGTAGGAGGCCACGGTCGAGATGCCCATCTTCGACATGACCTTGAGCACGCCCTTGCCGAGCGCTTTGATGAGGTTGGCGACTGCCTTCGCCTCGGTGACCCCGGTCAGCGCGCCTGAGCGCACCAGCTCCTCGACGGACTCCATGGCCAGGTACGGGTTCACCGCCGCCGCCCCGTAGCCGACGAGCAGCGCCACGTGATGGACCTCGCGGACATCGCCCGCTTCCACGAGCAGGCCCACCTTCGTCCGGGTCTTCTCCCGGATGAGGTGGTGGTGGACCGCCGAGGTGAGCAGCAGCGACGGGATCGGCGCGAGGTCACGGCGCGTCTCGCGGTCGGACAGGACGATGAACCGGGTTCCGCGCGCGATGGCTGCCGACACTTCCCCGAAGATCTCCTCGAGCCGCTCGAGCATCGCCTCGGCGCCGCCGGCCACGTCATAGATTCCCTTGACGACGTGCGTGGCGTACCCCGGGTAGTCCCCCTCGGCGTTGATATGGACGATCTTGGCCAGCTCGTCGTTGTCGATGACGGGAAACTGCAGCACGATCTTGCGGGCGTGCGCGGGACTGTGCGCGAGCAGGCTGCCTTCCGGGCCGATGACGGCGTTGAGCGAGGTGACCAGTTCCTCGCGGATGGCGTCGAGAGGCGGGTTGGTCACCTGGGCGAACAGCTGGGTGAAGTAGTCGAAGAGCAGCCGCGGGCGGCCGGACAGTACGGCGATCGGGCTGTCGGTGCCCATCGAGCCGAGTGGCTCGCCTCCGGTGCGCGCCATCGGCGTGAGCAGGATGCGCAGCTCCTCCTGGGTGTAGCCGAACGTCTGCTGGCGCCGGGTCACCGACGACGGGGGGTAAATGATGTGCTCACGCTCGGGCAGGTCCCTGAGGTGGATCAGCCCCGCGTGCAGCCATTCCTGGTAGGGCAGCGCCGCGGCGAGCTCGGCCTTGATCTCGTCGTCGCGGACGATGCGCCCGTGCTCGGTGTCGACGA
Source organism: Dermatophilaceae bacterium (assembly GCA_044867305.1). Lineage (GTDB taxonomy): Bacteria > Actinomycetota > Actinomycetes > Actinomycetales > Dermatophilaceae > Phosphoribacter. The sequence goes on along the minus strand of JBIOUP010000158.1, from coordinate 7,579 downwards.
GGAACATCCGTCCGGGCTGCAACCGGCCCTTGCGGACCACCCGAGCGGGATCCAGGTCGAGGACACCGGTCTCCGACGAGAGCACGACCAAGCCGTCGTCAGTGACCGAGTACCGGCCCGGGCGCAGCCCGTTGCGGTCGAGGACCGCGCCGATGACGGTGCCGTCGGTGAAGGTGACGCAGGCCGGCCCGTCCCACGGCTCCATGAACATCGAGTGGTACTCGTAGAAGGCCCGGCGAGCCCGGTCCATGTCGGTGTGGTTCTCCCACGCCTCCGGGATCATCATGAGCACCGCATGCGGCAGTGAGCGCCCACCCAGATGCAACAGCTCGAGAACCTCGTCGAACGACGCCGAGTCGGACGCTCCCGGCGTGCAGATCGGGAAGAGCCGCTTGAGGTCGCCGGGGATCAGGTCGGTCTGCAGCATCGACTCCCGGGCGCGCATCCAGTTGCGGTTGCCCTTGACCGTGTTGATCTCGCCGTTGTGCGCGATGAGTCGATACGGGTGGGCCAGCGGCCACGACGGGAAGGTGTTCGTCGAGAACCGCGAGTGCACCAGGGCCAGCTCCGTCTCGAAGCGCGGGTCGGATAGGTCCGGGAAGAACGGCTCCAGCTGCCCCGTTGTCAGCATCCCCTTGTAGACCAAGGTGCGCGCGGACAGCGACGCGAAGTACAGCCCGATCTCGCGTTCGGCCCGCTTGCGCAACGCGAAGACGAGCCGGTCCAGCTCGATCCCTGACTGTCCGCCTGGCGAGGTCACGATCAGCTGCGCCAGGTGCGGCATACAGTCCAGTGAGCTTTGCCCCACTAGGTCGGGCACGACCGGGATGTCGCGCCAGCCGAGCGTCGTGAGCGACTCCTCGGCAGCGATCGTCTCGACGCGGCCGATCACCCCGGCGCGGGCCTGCGGCTCGCGGGGGAGAAAGGCCGCGCCCACGGCATACGACCCGGCGGGCGGCAGCGCTAGTCCAGCGACCTCACGAAGGAACCGGTCGGGGACCTGGGTGAGTATGCCGGCTCCGTCGCCGACGAGCGGGTCGGCTCCGGTGGCGCCCCGGTGGTCGAGGTTGCGCAAGGCGGTGAGGCCGAGGTCGATGATGTCGTGACCGGCGCTCCCGCGCAGGGTGGCGACCATGGCTACGCCGCAGGCGTCGTGCTCGTGCTCACCGCGGTACAACCCGACGGCCGGACGCGCCGAGAAAGGGGTCACCGGGTGCACCATGAAAGCCTCACCGTCCTGTGCGTGTGAAGTCCCCGAGTGGGGAGAAGACTCACCTGGACGGCCCTGGCCAGTACGGGGTCCAGAGTACCGCGGCGAGTCGGCCTGCCTGGACCGGATATTACGGCTCTTGGCCCGCAGTTCCGCAATCCGCGACGGGAGAGTTCGCCTGCTGGACGGCGTGCATGACCGAGACCGGTCGCGCTCGTGCACGCCAGCGGTCAGGCCTCACGAGGGTCCTCGTCTGCCGAACCGGCTGCGGGCCCGACCACGGACGGCGACCGGGCTCGGCGACCCAGACGACGGAAGAGGAACACACCCAGGAGGAACACGAGGACGGACACCCAGACGTTCACCCGCAGCCCGAGGATCGTGTTCGCCTCGTCGGTGCGGATCAGCTCGATGAACACCCGTCCCAGCGGGTAGCCCATGACGTAGAGCGCGAAGAGCTGGCCCGGCTGCAGTGACCAGCGCCGCTCGATGGCGAGCAGCGCCAGCGCAAGCAGGAGGCACCAGATCGCCTCGTAGAGAAAGGTCGGATGGAACACCCCGAGGACCACCGGCGCTCCGGATGCGTCGACGACGGCGCGCCCCGCGGCCTGATCCCACTGATGGATGGTCAGCCCCCACGGCACCGAGGTCGGCGGCCCGTAGATCTCGTTGTTGAACCAGTTGCCGAAGCGGCCGATCGCCTGGGCGACCAGCAGCCCCGGAGCGAGGGCATCGGCGAAGTCGGCAAAGCGAACACCGCTGCGCCGACAGCCGATCCAGGCCCCCAGTGCCCCGAGCGAGATGGCGCCCCAGATGCCCAGTCCGCCCTCCCAGATGCGCACCATGTTGGCGGGGTTGCCACCGGCGCCGAAGTAGGGCTGGGGCGTTGTGATGATGTGGTAGATCCGTCCCCCCACGATGCCGAACGGCACCGCCCAGGCTGCCACGTCGAGGGCCTGACCGGGCGTGCCCCCCCGCGGGACCAGGCGCCGCCCAGCGATCCACACGGCTGCGACGATGCCGAGCAGGATGCACATGGCGTAGGCGCGGATCGGCACCGGCCCGAGGTACCAGACCGACGTCGTCGGGCTCGGGATCTCCAACGGGATCGTGCCCCTCACCTGGTGGCAGCCTTGACCGCAGCGAGCAGGCCGTCCGGGGTGACGTTGGTGAGCTTCTGGCCGTTGAGCTTGACTGTCGGCGTCGAGTTCACTCCAGCCTGCTCGGAGTTGGCCTCCAGCGCCGCAGCGTGGGCGAGGTAGGTGCCCGCGGCGACACAGGACTTCCAGGTGTCCAGCGCGCTCCCCGTGAGGCCGACGGCAGTGGCGAACCCGGTCAGCTGCTCGTCGGTCCAGCCCTGCCCCTCGGTTGCTGGCTGGCCGGCATACACCGCCTGCATGTACTCAGGGAACCTGCCCTGGTCGGCCGCGCAGAAGGCGGCGTTGGCGGCGCGCTTGGACTGCTCGTTGCGCAGGTTGAGATCCAGGAAGGTCATCGTGTGCACGACGTGCTTGACCTGGCCCGCCTTGACCATCGCGGCGATCGTGGGGCCGTAGGCCGCCTCGAACTGCCTGCAGATCGGGCACTGGGGATCCTCGAAGACATCGAGGGTCGGGACGTTCGATGGCGCATCGGGGTTGACCACGAGCGGGCCACCGAACCCCGTCGCACCCTTCGGAAAGCCCTTGCCGGCCTCGGCTTGGGCGCTTGCCGACCCGCTCGGCGCTGCGCTGGGCGTGGGCTCGGGCGACCTCGACATGGCTCGGCCGATGACGACGGCGAGGACGACGGCCACGACGGCGAGCACCACGATCACGACCGCGATGACCGACCGCGACGGGCCGCCTCGTGGGGCGACAGGGCGGGCGGTGGCGGCGGGGCCCGGTGCGGACATGGCGGTATTCTCCCCTACCCAGGTCTGCCCTACTTAGCTGATGGCATTGTCGAGCGCGTATGCCGTGCGGGGCCGCACCACCAGCCAGGCACTCAAGCCGAGCAGCACCGCGTCGCGCGTGAGCTCGAGCGGGTATGCCGTGCGCCCCGCCTCGGTCGGACCCCCGCCGCCGAAACACCCACAGTCGATGGCCAGCCCGGTGGCCCACGCCCAGGCGATGCCGACGACGAACGCGGCCATGAGCACAGCCGCGCCCAGAGCGGCCCACCGGGTGAACAGGCCGGCCGCGAGCAAGCCCCCCACGAGCAGCTCGACCATGGGCAGGGCGTAGCCGACGTAGCCGGCCAGCTCGTACGGCAGTAGCTGGTAGGCCCGCACGGCGAACGCGGACAGCGGCAGGTTCGTGACCTTCAGCGCTCCGGCCACCAGCAGCACACCGCCGAGCACGAGGCGAGCGACCGTGCCGGCCAGGTCCAGCCAGCGGCCGGTACCGACAACGGGCGGCGCCTGGCGACCAGCGCTCACCCGTCCCGGCCCTCGCGCACGCCCGCGGCGAGCTGCGCGGTCAGCGAGCGCAGCGCGTCGGGACCCTCGCCCAGGGCCCGTACGAGGGCCGAGCCGACGATGACCCCGTCGGCGAAGCGCGCCACGTCGGCGGCCTGCTCTCGTGTCGACACGCCGAGCCCAAGGCAGACCGGCAGCTGCGTGACTGCCCGCGTCCGGGCGACGAGGCTAGCTGCCGCGCCCCCGACCGTCTCACGCGTGCCCGTGACCCCCATCGTGGAGGCGGCGTAGACGAACCCTCGGCAGGCCGCCGTGACCGCGACGAGGCGCTCGTGGGTCGAGCTCGGCGCGACGAGGAAAACTCGGTCCAGCCCGTGAGCGTCCGACGCCGCGAGCCACGTGCCCGCCTCGTCGGGGATGAGGTCGGGCGTGATGATCCCGCTTCCTCCGGCCGCAGCCAGCTCAGCGGCGAACCGTTCGACCCCCCGGTTGCGCACGAGGTTCCAGTACGACATGACCAGCGCTGGAGCGCCCGCGTCGACGCACTCGCCGACGGCGGTGAAGCCGTCGACGACGTGCGTGCCCTGACGAAGCGCCGCCTCGGTGGCCCGCTGGATGACCGGGCCGTCCATGAGCGGGTCGCTGTAGGGCAGGCCCACCTCGACGATGTCAACGCCGGCATCGACCATGATCCGGAAGGCCTTGAGCGAGCGCGGCAGATCCGGGTAGCCGACCGGCAGGTAGCCCACGAGCGCGGCCCGGCCCTCGGCACGGCATACCGACAGCACGTCGGCCACCGCACTCATGGCGCGCTGCCCTCCTCGAGCAGCCCGAACCAGCGGGCCGCGGTGTGCACGTCCTTGTCGCCGCGGCCGGACAGGCTGACCAGCACAATCGCCTCCGGTCCCAGCTCCCGGCCCAACGCCATGGCGCCGGCCAGCGCATGGGCGGACTCGAGCGCCGGCAGGATGCCTTCGGTGCGGCACAGCAGGCCGAAGGCCTCCATGGCCTGCGCGTCGGTGATCGGACGGTACTCCGCCCGCCCCGTCTCGAACAGGTAGGCGTGCTCCGGCCCCACGCTCGGGTAGTCGAGCCCGGCGGACACCGAGTGCGACTCCCGCGTCTGCCCGTCGTCGTCCTGAAGCACGTAGGTCGCTGCGCCGTGCAGCACTCCGCGAACGCCCCCTGAGAAGCGCGCGGCGTGGCGCCCCGAGCTGATCCCGTCGCCGCCGGCCTCGAGGCCGACGAGGCGTACTGAGGCGTCGTCGAGGAAGCGGTGGAAGATGCCCATGGCGTTGGACCCCCCGCCGACGCAGGCGCAGACGACGTCCGGCAGTCGGCCGACCAGGTCGAGCACCTGCCCTCGGGCCTCGACGCCGATGATGCGGTGGAAGTCGCGGACCATCTCCGGGAAGGGGTGCGGTCCGGTCACCGTGCCCAGGACGTAGTGGGTCGAGTCGACGTTGGCCACCCAGTCGCGCAGCGCCTCGTTGACGGCGTCCTTGAGCGTCTGGCTGCCATTGGTGACCGGCACGACATCGGCCCCGAGCAGCCGCATCCGGGCCACGTTGAGCTCCTGGCGCTCGGTGTCGACCAGGCCCATGTAGACGACGCACTCCAGCCCGAGCAGCGCCGCAGCGGTGGCCGTGGCGACCCCGTGCTGCCCGGCTCCGGTCTCGGCGATGACCCGACGTTTGCCCATCCGCTTGGTGAGCAGCGCCTGGCCGAGCACGTTGTTGATCTTGTGCGACCCGGTGTGGTTGAGGTCCTCGCGCTTCAGCAGCACCCGCGCGCCACCGCAGTGCTCGGCGAAGCGCGGCACCTCCGTCAGGATGCTCGGCCTCCCGGTGTAGGTGCGGTGCAGCCGGTCCAGCTCCCCCACGAACTCGGGGTCGATGAGGGCCTTCCGGCGCACCTCGTCCAGCTGCTCGAGCGCCGGGATGAGCGCCTCGGGCACGAACCGCCCGCCGAACTCGCCGAACCGCCCGGTCGTCCCCGTCACGGTGCCACTCCGAAGCCGCTGCCAAGAGGTATGCCGGCAAAGCTCGCCACCGTCTCGCGAGGCGACGCGCCGGTGACCAGCGCCTCGCCGACGAGCACCCCCCTGGCGCCGGCCTCGGCATACTCGCGGACGTCGGCGACCCCGCGGACTCCCGACTCGGCGACGGCAACGGCATCCGGGGGGATGAGCGAGCGCAAGCGGGCAAAGACCCCGCGGTCGACCTCCAGCGTCTTGAGGTTGCGCGCGTTGACGCCGATGACGCGTGCCCCTGACTCCACCGCCCGTCGGGTCTCGTCCGCGTCGTGGACCTCCACCAGGGCAGTCATGCCCAGCTGCTCGGCCAGCTCGCGAAGCGCGATGAGGTCGGGCTGGTCGAGGGCGGCGACGATGAGCAGGACCAGGTCCGCGCCGAAGGCGCGGGCCTCGAGTACCTGGTACGGGTCGACGGTGAAGTCCTTGCGCAGCACCGGGACCGCGACTCGTTGGCGGACCGCCTCGAGGTCGGCCAGGCTGCCGGCGAAGCGGCGCGGCTCGGTGAGGACACTGACGGCGGCGGCGCCGCCCGCGGCATACTCGGCCGCCAAAGCCGCGGGGTCGCTGATCGTGGCAAGCGCGCCCTTGCTGGGGCTGGCCCGCTTGACCTCGGCGATGACCGCCATGCCCGGTGTCGAGCGCAGCGCCGCCTCGGCGTCGAGGGCAGCGGGCTGCCCGGCGATCCGGGCCTGCAGGTCGGTCACCGATATCGAGCGCTTGCGCTCGGCAAGGTCGGCGCGGACCCCGGCGATGAGGTCGTCCAGGACGGTGGGCACGTCCCCAAGGCTACGGCGCGGTCGCCAGCCGGATCCGGCGCCAGCCGGATCCTCAGCCGGGTCCCTATGATCGGTGCCTCAGAGCGCGGCCGACCCGGCGGCGCGGGCGGTCGGAGGGCGGAGCATGAGCGCGGACTACGGCATCAACTTCCCCCGGGTCGAGGGCGGCGGCCGCTCCAGCACCCCGACCGGGAAGGCGATTCTGGCAGCATCCGTCGCTGCGCTGGAGCCGGACCTGGCCAGCCGGATCGGTGCGGTCAAGAACTGGCGCACGGACTACCCGAGACAGTTCGAGGACGTCGTCCGCGTCGAGGCCCGCTCCGCGCAGGCCGCGATCGACGTGGCCCGGGCCGGCCTTGCTACCGCGACATCGCTGTTCGTCGACGTCGACGCCGACGGAGACCATCCGGCCCGGCACAGCCTGCAACGGCCCGGTGAGCTGCGCACCGTGCCCATCCACGGCACCGACGCGCCGGTCCGCGAGCTGACGGTGCCCTACCACGGCGACGTGCTGCGTGGGGCGGCGTTGCTTCGCCAGCTCGACGCCTGGGTCGCCGCAGGTATCACCGAACCGAGCTTCGCCGAGGCGGTCGGCGCCGTGGTGCGCAACCCGCACTGGCTGGACCTGCGCGAGCGGACCTTCGCGCTCGTCGGCGCCGCGTCCCAGATGGGGCCGTATCGGCGGCTGATGTCCTGGGGCGCCACCGTCGCCGCTGTCGACCGACCCCGCGCGGCCAAGTGGCAGCGGCTCATGCAGAACGCCCGCGACGGCGCCGGCACCGTGCTCGTGCCCGTGGTGGACACGGCCGAGCAGGCACGGCTCTCGGACGAGGGCTACCTGGCTTCGGTGGCCGGCGCCGACATCACCACCCAGGTGGGCCCGATCGCCCGGTGGCTGCAGGCCATGCCTGGCCCGATCACGTTGGGCAACTACGGGTATGCCGACTCAGCCGGGTTCGTGCGCCTGTCCATGGCCTTCGACATCCTGCTGGAGGAGCTGACGACGCGGCGGCAGGACCTGTCGGTGTGCTACTTGGCCACGCCCGCTGACGTGTTCCTCGTGCCGGTACGTGCGGTGGACATGGCCGAGCGCAGGCACGACGGCGGCGAGCGGCTCGCGACGGTGGGGCGCCTGGTCAACCGGCTCTCCCTTGGCCACT
>JBIOUP010000157.1:0-9857 GCA_044867305.1 Dermatophilaceae bacterium | reverse complement strand
CACGTTTGGCATGACCGACCGACCTCACGGCCAATGCGACAATGGCGCTATGCCCACCCCGCACGTCACGGTCGTCCACCTGATGCGCCATGGCGAGGTCCACAACCCGGACGGCGTTCTCTACGGCCTCCTGCCCGGTTTCGGGCTGTCTGCGCTCGGCAGGGAGATGGCCGAGACCGTCGCGACCCACCTGGCCGACCACGACATCGTCCACGTCGTCTCCTCACCGCTGGAACGCGCCATGCAGACCGCCGCACCGCTCGCCGAGCAGGCTGGTGTCCAGATCGTGCCGGACCCGCGGGTCGTCGAGGCGACCAACGCGTTCGAGGGCCAGGCCGTCGGGATGGGCGAAGGGCTGCTCACCAAGCCGGGCACCTGGCGCAAGCTGGTCAACCCGTTCAAGCCGAGCTGGGGCGAGCCCTACGAGCGGGTCGCGGCACGGATGTTGGAGGCGGTCGGCGATGCCCGGCGCGCCGCGCGTGGCCGCGAAGCGGTCGTCGTCTCCCATCAGCTGCCGGTCTGGACGGCGCGGTGCAAGCTCGAGGGCCGACACCTGTGGCATGACCCTCGGCGCCGCCAGTGCTCGCTCGCGTCGCTCACCTCGCTGCACTACATCGGCGACGAGCTCGAGTCGATCGCTTACAGCGAGCCCGCGATTCATCTGCTGGGCCGCGCCGCGGAGCAGGCTGGCGCGTGAGGGCCCGTTCGGCTGCACTGGCCGCCTTCGCCGTCGTCCTGGCGGTGGCCGGCTGCTCTGCGGACCCGAACTCGGTAGCCGAACAGGCCAAGGCCGGCGACCGCAAGGGCTATGTCGCCGGAGATGGCACGGTCGAGCAGCTGGCGGTCCCCGACCGCGGCGAGCCACTACGACTCAACGGCACCACGGTCGACGGCGGCTCGTGGTCGCTTGCGGCAGACGGCGCCGACAAGGTCGTCGTCGTCAACGTCTGGGGTTCCTGGTGCCCGCCGTGCATCGGGGAGATGCCCGCGCTGCAGAAGGTGTGGGCCGAGCAGCAGGCTGCCGGCGCCGCGGTTGCCTTCGTCGGCGTGGCCGTCAAGGAGTCTCCCGAGTCGTCGCTGGCGTTCCTCAAAGCCAACAACGTCACCTTCCCCTCGATCAGCGACCGGGCCAGCGCGGGGGGCCCAATGCTCGCGTTGCAGGGCAAGACGCCGGCCACACCGACCACCCTCGTCCTGGACCGGCAGGGCCGCATCGCCGCCCGGGTCTCCGCAGCAGTCTCCGAGGCCACCCTGCGCGCGCTCGTCGCTGACGCGCTCGCCTCCTGACGGCATACCTGGGTATGCCGGTGACCCCGCCTCCCGCGTTGCTGAGTGACTCCACGGTCGCCTCCGGCGCGTTGCCAGCAGCGCTGGCGATCGCCCTGGTGGCCGGGCTGGTCTCGTTCGCCTCTCCGTGCGTGCTGCCCCTCGTGCCGGGGTTCCTCGGCTATGTGACCGGGCTCGGCGACACCCCCCTGATGCAGCGGCAGCGCTCGCGGGTGCTCCTGGGTGCGCTCTTGTTCGTGCTCGGGTTCTCGGTGGTCTACGTGCTCAGCGTCAGCGCCGCATCGGCAGTCGGTGCCGTGCTGCGTGAGTACCAGGGCCCACTCATCCGCATCGGCGGCGTCCTCGTCATCGCCATGGCCCTCGTGTTCCTCGGGATCGGCCCACAGCGTGAGCTCAAACCGAGCTGGAAGCCAGCCGCGGGGCTGGCCGGCGCGCCCGTGCTGGGAGTGATCTTCGGCCTGGGCTGGGGGCCCTGCACCGGTCCGACCTTGGGAGCCATCCTCGCCCTCGCGGCCCCACTCGGGGCCCAGGGCGCCGGCTCGAGCGTGGCCAGAGGCGCGCTGCTCGGGCTGGCCTACTGCGTGGGTCTGGGGCTGCCGTTCCTGCTGCTGGCCGCGGGCCTGGAGCATGCCCGGCGGGCCAGCGCGTGGCTGCGCCGGCACCAGCGCGGGGTGCAACGCTTCGGCGGGCTGTTGCTGCTGGCCGTCGGGGTGCTCATGGTCACCGGACTGTGGGAAGGCATCATGTCGTGGGTGCAGGCGCATCTGGTCACCGGCTTCGAGACGGCTATCTGAGATGAGCGCCCCCACCCGCGACCGCGCCACCATCACCCAGCCCGCTCTGGGACCGGCCGGCTGGGCGCGCTGGGCCTGGCGCACGCTCACCTCGATGCGCACCGCGCTGTTCCTCCTGCTGCTGCTGTCGATCGCCGCGGTCCCCGGCTCGATCTTCCCGCAGCGCTCGATCGACGCCGGGCGGGTGGCCGACTACCTGGCCGCCAACCCCACGACGGGCCCGGTGCTGGACCGGCTCTCCTTCTTCGACGTCTACACCTCCCCGTGGTTCTCGGCGGTCTACCTGCTGCTCGTCATCTCCCTCATCGGCTGCATCGTCCCGCGCAGCCGGCTGCACTGGCACGCCCTACGCTCGGTCCCGCCCCGCGCTCCGGCCCGGCTCGAGCGCCTCGAGGCGCACGCCCAAGTCCGGTATGCCGGTCCGCCGGCCCAGGCGCTCGCCGCGGCCCGCGTGGCGCTCCGCCGACGCCGGTACCGCGTCCACGCGCACGACGAGGCCTCGGTGAGCGCTGAGAGCGGCTACTTGCGCGAGACCGGGAACCTCGTGTTCCACGTGGCGCTGTGTGTCGTCATCGTCGGGGTCGCCTTCGGGCACCTGCTCGGGTGGCGAGGCGATGTCATCGTCCCGGTCGGGCAGACGTTCGCGTCGAGCTACGGGCAGTACGACACGTTCACCAACGGCGCCCTGGTCAGCCCCGAGCGGATCCCGCCGTTCTCCTTGCGGGTTGACCGCATGGACGTGCGCTTCGAGGAGCAGGTCGGCGGTGCCCAGTTCGGCGCGCCCCGCGGCTTCACGGCATACACGACGACTAGCGAGCAACCCGGGGCCCCGCCGCAGGAGCACTCGATCACCGTCAACCAGCCGCTGCGCCTGGGCGGGGCGGACGTCTACCTGCTCGGCAACGGCTACGCACCGGTCATCACCGTGCGTGACGCGAGCGGCGCGGTGCTCTATCGCGAGGCCACCCCCTTTCTGCCCAAGGACAACGTCTACACCTCCGTCGGGGCGGTCAAGGTGCCGGCCGCCGCACCCAAGCAGCTCGGCTTCAGCGGGTTCTTCCTGCCGACCGCCGAGCCGACGTTTGCCGAGGGGCCGGCGTCGCTCTTTCCCGACCTGAAGAACCCGGAGCTGGCGCTCTCGGTCTGGGAGGGCACGCTCTTCCCCGGCGGCCGTCCGCAGTCGGTGTACACGCTCAACACCGCCGAGCTCACTGCCGTGCCGAAGGCCGACGGCGCTGCGCTGCTGATCCGGCTCAAGCCGGGCGACACCTTCGAGCTGCCCGGAGGGCGCGGGACGATCACCTTCGAGTCGGTCGAGCGGTTCGCCGGCCTGTCCGTGCGCACCGACCCCGGCAAAGGACTCACCTTGGCCGCTGCGTTAGCGGCGATTGCCGGCCTGGTCGCCTCGTTGCTCATCCGCCGCCGCCGGGTCTTCGTGCGAGCGGTGGCGGACGGGTCGACTACCCTCGTGAGCATCGGCGGTCTCGCCAAGTCCGCCGACCCCGGGCTCGCCGGCGCGATCGCGTCCCTCGCCGACGAGCTCTCTGCTCACCAGCCCGCAGCCGTGGCCTCGGCCCGTCCCGAACGGAAGTGATCGTGACCGCACTCACCGCTCTCGGTGGCCTCGCTGGGGATGCCGTCCCGCAGGCAGCTGCTGCCCAGGCGCCCGCCGTCCAGCTCGCCGAGTGGTCCAACCTCGCGCTCTACTCGGCGATGGTGGTGTACACGATCGCGATGCTGCTGTTCGCCTCCTACCTGGCCGCGCTGGGACCGGCACCCGCGACCGAGGGCGCCGAGGCGACCGTGGGTGAGCCGGCCTTGGTCGGGGGCGCTGGGGGCTCGTCTGACACCGCCGAGCCCGCAGATGCGCAGACGCGGCCCGGTGGCCCCGCCGGGGACGAGCCGTCGCCGCGGGCGCGCAAGCTCGCGGGCATCGCCCTGTCGATGAGCTGGCTGGCCACCCTGCTGCTGGCGACGTCGGTTGTGCTGCGGGGCATCTCGGTCATGCGGGCGCCCTGGGGCAACATGTTCGAGTTCGTGACCACCAGCGCCCTGTGCGCCGTCGTGGCCTACCTGCTGCTGGTCCGGCGAAACCGGTGGGAATGGCTCGGGATCTTCGTCGTCGGGCCGGTCCTGCTGACTCTGGGCCTGGCGTTGCTGGCTTTCTACACCGAGGCCGCCGAGCTGATGCCGGCCCTCAAGGACGTCTGGCTGCTCATCCACGTCACCGTGGCCATCTTGGCCGTGGCCCTGTTCACGATCGCGTTCTCCGTGGGCATCGTCTACCTCGTCAAGCTGCGCCGAGAAGCCGCACCGGCAGGCGGGCGCATGTTCATGGAGTCGCTGCCCTCCGCTGCGACGCTGGAGCGAACGGCATACGGGCTCAACATGGTCGGGTTCATCCTGTGGACCTTCACCTTGGTGGCCGGGGCGATCTGGGCGCAGAAGGCGTGGGGCTCGTACTGGACGTGGGACCCCAAGGAGGTGTGGACCTTCGTCGTCTGGGTCGTGTATGCCGCCTACATGCACGCCCGCGCGACCGCAGGCTGGGAGCCGCGCAAGGCAACGTGGATCGCCCTGGCCGGGTTCGTGACGATCATCATCAACTTCACAGTGGTCAACCTGTACTTCGTCGGACAGCACTCCTACTCGGGCGTGGCAGGGTGATGTCATGCTGAAGTTCTCGGTGCTGCGGCTGGCGATCTTCTTCGCCTGTCTCGGTCTGCTCTGGCTCGTGGGCCTGCGCTCGCCGGACCAGCTGCTCCTGCTGCTTCTCCTGGCCGCGGTGATCTCCATGGTCATCTCGTTCTTCGCCCTCAAGGGGCCCCGCGACCAGTTCTCCGCGCAGATCGACGACCGCGTCAACCGGACCCTGGCCCGACGCAAGGCGGCCTCCGAGGATGAGCAGGCCGAGGACCGCGAGGTCGACTCTGCGTAGTGCCGGCCGCGGTCCCGGCCGACCGGGCGTTATTGCGCTGGGTCGGCTCGCCCGAACCGAAGCAACGCCGCCGCCGGGTCAGGGCACGAGGACGAGCTTGCCGCGCACATGGCCGCCCAGGCTGATGCGGTACGCCTCGGCCGCGCGATCGAACGGGAAGGTCTGTACCTTGACGACGACCTTGTTCTGGGCCAGCAGGTCGGCCATCTCGGCCAACGCCTGCATCGGCTGGCTGTCCTGACCGCCGGTCGTGACACGTGCACCAGCCTGAGCGGCCCCGAAGTTGGCGATGCTCAGCACCCGGGCAGGCTCGGCGACCAGGCTGGTGAGCTCCTCGACCGCAGTCTTGCCGGCGACGTCGAAGACGGCGTCGACGGGGCCGCCCGCTGCCGCTCGCACGCGCGCCGCCAGGCCCTCGCCGTAGCGCACGGGCGTTGCCCGGATCTCCCGCAGGTAGTCCTGGTTGGCCTCACTGGCCGAGGCGATCACTCGCGCGCCGCGAGCCAGCGCCATCTGCACGACGACCGCCCCAACGCCTCCCGCGCCGCCATCGACGAACAACGTGTCGCCGGGTTTGACGTCCAGCAGCCGAAGGGCTCGTTCGCTGGTCTCCCCAGCGACCCCCACGGCAGCGGCCACGGCCCAGTCGACGGGGGGCGGCTTGGCGGCCCAAGCGCTCAGCACGGCATACTCGGCCTGCGTGTGCTGGCCCCGGCCGAAGACGTCGTCACCCACGGCGATGCCGGTGACCCCGTCCCCGATCTCATCGACAACGCCGGCAGCGTCCAATCCCAGGTAACCCGTGCCGACCAAGGGCTCTCCGCCGGACAGCAACCCGGTGAGGATCTTCCAGTCCATGGGGTTGACGCTCGCGGCACGCACGACGATCCGGATCTGCCCAGGGCCCGGATGCGGATCCGGCGCCTCTGCCCACGCGAGAACCTCAGGTCCGCCGTATGCCGTGAACTGCAGCGCACGCATCCCTGGTCCTTCCGTCGTCCCCGAGTGAGGCGGTGGTCACAGTACACGAGCGAGAGGAGCGAAGTGGTTGCTACGAGTCCGTTTTGGCAACCGTTGGGCTCCGCTCGCGGTGCTGGGGGGACTGTCCTCGGCGGTTCCGGCGGGTGCTCCCAGCTGGGCGAGTAGGTCAGTCCGTCGTCACGTACTCAGGCTCGGTGGTGTTCAGGCGTCGATGCGCTTGGTTGGTGCCGCTGCGCCCCGAGCGGGCCACCGCCCCAACAGCTTTCGCGAGGCCGAACGGCGCCATGTTGCCGTAGACCGACTCGATCCGCTCGCGTGGCACGACGTAGGTCTCATGGAAGATGCCGACGTTTCCGGTTGGGGCGGTTGCCGTGTTGAACGCGCGCCACGCCGCAGCGTGCCCCATCGTGGGGTTTCGGGCATATGCACCGAGCTCTTCGGCGCTGCGCCAGTACTGGACCACGAGGAAGGTGCGGCCACTCCAGAAGATCTGTGCGCTGAGCAGGCCGACATCGCCAGCCTGCAACTCGGCGATCAGCCGTGGCATCGTCGTGAAGAGCGGCCCCCACGAGCGCAGCTTGCGCCAGCGGTTGACCCGCATTCCGACGAGGAACACGACGACGTCGGTGCTGGTCACGTCTGCGACAACTTGACCACCGGTGACGCCTTCCGGCACGGCCTGCGGCGCTGCGGCGTAAGCCCGGTGGATGCGCATCCGCATTCGCTCCTAGATAGTAGCGCTGTCTACTTAGAGAGTGCCAATATCTACCTCGGGTGTCAAGGAGGGAACGTGCAGATTTCCCAGCTGTCCAAGGCCAGCGGCGTCTCAGTGGCCACGATCAAGTACTACGTGCGGGAGGGGCTGCTGCATCCGGGACACAAGCTCACCGAGCGGTTGGCCGAGTACGACGAGAGCCACCTGAGAAGGCTCGGCCTGATCCGGGTCCTGCGCGAGGTGGGTGATGTGCCCGTTGATCGGATTCGCGCACTCGTTCTCGTCGCGGAGGCTGGCAACGGGACGGTACACGAGATGTTCGCCGCCGCCTCTGAAGCGCTGGCGCCGGTTCCCTCGCCGGGCGGCCCTGACCGCGCGGTGACCCGGCAGGTCGCGGACGATATCATCGCTCGAGCGGGATGGACCGGGGTACGGGCGGACTCGGTGGACCGCGACAACCTCGCCACTGTGCTGGAGGTCGTTCTGCGTTATGGCACACATGCGCCTGATCCCGAGGAGGCGCTTGCCTACCTGGAGGTGGCTGATCGAATCGCCCGGTACGAGATCGAGCATCTGGACGCCGGCAAGGGCCGGGTCGAACTGCTGGAGGAGATGGTCGTGGGCCAGGTCGTGTTCGGTCAGCTGCTGACTGTGCTGCGACGACTGGGCGAGGAGCACTACAGCGTTGCTCGGTTCGGATCCGATCCGGGGCGCCCCTAGGGCGTCGGTCGCGCCGTTGGTTCCCGTGAGCCCAACGCCGGCAGACTCAGTCGGCTGCCCCGGCCCGCTGCTCGGCGAGGAATGCGACCACGCCGCGGCAGGCATCCTCGACCTCGTGAAAGCAGCGTTCGAAGTCCTCACGCGTGCCGTACCACGGATCGTCGACATCGGTCGTGCCGGCGGCGACCGCTTGGGGGTCGAACGAGCGCAGCAAGCGGACCTTCTGCGCTGCTACGGGGTTGCGGGCCAGTCTCCGCAAAGCGCGCAGATGCCCGACGTCGGCCGCCAGGATGAGGTCGTTCTCGCCGAACCACCGCACGTCGAACCGGCGAGCCCGGTGGCTGGACCCGTCGTAGCCGTGCTGACGCAGGATGCCCAGCGCGCGCCGGTCCGCCGCGTCTCCGACGTGCCAGTCTCCGGTGCCACCGGACGTCACGACGACACCGCCGATCCCGGCGTCGTCGAGCAGCCGCCGCAGGATCACCTCGGCCATGGGAGAGCGGCAGATATTGCCGGTGCAGACGACAGTGATCCGAAACGGCGCGCTCACATGGCCAATTCAACCCCGCCGGCGACGTGCCTCACTGCGGACGCGAACGGCGAGAGGTCAGTAGGTGTCGTGAAGAGGCCGGCGAATAACAGCATCTACTGACCTCTCGCCGAGCTCTGCGGCTGGCCCAGCCGAGCCGCTGGGGGCGACCTCTCGAGCGCTCGGATTGGCCACCCGGCGGTGGGCCTGGCCCAGCTCGGAGACGCTACTGACGCTACTGCTTGACGATCTTCCCGGACCCGGCCACCGACTGAGTGACCTGCGGGTTGCCCGAGTACCGCAGCGTCCCGCTGCCGCTGACCTGCACGTCGAGGAGGTCCGAGACGGCAATATCGGCGTTGCCGCTACCGGAGATCTGCACCGTGGCGGTCCGGCTCGCGAGCTTGGCCCCCCGGTACTCGCCGGAGCCGGTAATCTTCACCTCCTGCGCGTCGGCGGTTCCATCCGCAGTGATGGTTCCCGACCCGCTGATCTGGACCAGCAGGCTGCCGGTTCTGGCCTGGGCGGCGCTCGCGGTGGCGGACCCCGAGAGGGACAGTCCGGATAGGTCCTTCATGCTCACCCGGTAGGTGATCGGGCGGGTCGGGTTGATGCTCGCGCCGGGCTTGGTGCCTAGGGTCAGCACACCGCCCGACACGTCGCTCGTGAGCAGCGGGAGCAGGTTCTCCTCCGCTTCGATCGTGAGCGACTCCGAGCCGGTTTGCAGGATGGTTGCCTCCCCAGTGCCGGCGAGCTGCACGCTGGAGAACCCGTGCACGTCGCGTGACTCGGTCCGCACGGTGCCGGACCCTGCGGTGTACGAGCAAGAGGCGAGCAGCACGGCCATCGCTGCTGCCGGCATACCCGACCTGACCCATCGCATCACCGTGGCTCCTCCTCCTCGGGATAGCCCATCGGGTTGGCGCTCTGCCAGCGCCAGGTGTCGGCGCACATGTCCTGGATGGTCCGCGTGGCCCGCCAGCCCAGCTCGGCATGGGCTCGCGACGGGTCGGCCCAGTATGCCGGCAGGTCACCCGCGCGCCGCCCGATGATCTCGTAGGGGATGGGCCGGCCGCTGGCCTGAGCGAACGCGTCGACCATGGCCAGCACTGACGTGCCCGAGCCGGTGCCGAGGTTCCACGTGCGCAGCCGTTCCCGCGAAGCGGGCAACGCCGCCAGGGCCGCGACATGCCCAGCCGCGAGGTCCTCGACGTGGATGTAGTCCCGCTCGCAGGTGCCGTCCGCGGTGGGATAGTCCCCACCGAAGACATAGAGCTTGTCCCGCCGCCCGACCGCGACCTGCGCGATGAACGGTAAAAGGTTGTTGGGGATGCCCTGTGGGTCCTCGCCGATCTGTCCGGACGGATGCGCTCCGACCGGGTTGAAGTAGCGCAGGACGGCCACCTTGAGGTGCTCGTCGATGTGCGTGACGTCGCGCAGCACGTGCTCGATCATCACCTTGGTCCGCCCGTAGGGGCTGGCGGCATGCAGCGGCTCGTAGTCCTCCACATAGGGCACCGGCGCTCGGTCGCCATAGACGGTGGCCGAGGACGAGAAGACCAGCAGGTGGCACCCGTGCCGGCGCATGGCGCGCAGCAGCGAGAAGGTGGACTCCAGGTTGTTGACGTAGTACTCGAGCGGCAGCTCAACGCTCTCGGCCACCGCCTTGAGACCGGCGAAGTGGATCACCGCGTCGATCGGCTCGGCGGCGAACAGCCGCTCGGTCTTGTCCTTGTCCGTCAGGTCGAACGCATGCACGGGCAGGTGCTTTGCGGTCAGCACCTCCAGCCGCCCCACGACCGCAGGCTTGGCGTTGGCAAAAGAGTCGACCACCAGGACGTCGTGGCCGGCCGCGATCAGCTGCACAACGGTGTGCGAGCCGATGTAGCCGGC
>JBIOUP010000156.1:0-13762 GCA_044867305.1 Dermatophilaceae bacterium | reverse complement strand
TCGCTGGGTGCCAGGTAGCACCGTTGTCGGTCGAAACCTCTACGCCACCGACCCGGCCACCCGTGTCGGCGGCCGTACCACTGATCGTCACAACCGACCCGGGCGTGAGGACCGCTCCCGGCGTCGGGGATGTGAGTGTCGCCGTCGGGGCGGTCGTGTCGTTCGAAGCGCTCGCGACAGTCAGCCCAGACGCGAGCGTCGCCGGCTGGGCAGCCAGGTCCGCGAAGAGGTTGACCGTTGCCTGCTGCATCGGAGTGCTCGCCGCGGTGCTGCCTCGGTCATGATTGGCGTCCAGCCCCCAGGACCACTGCACGGTCCCAGCCCCGAAGACGAGGCCGCCGCCGGGCGACTTGCGGTAGAGGGTGAGGTTGTGCGTCCTCGTCCCCGAACCGTAGGTGGAGCCGTAGTCCTGCAGCACCGATGGTGCGTTGACCGTCGTCGATGACATGCGGACCAGACCCGCAGGTCGAGCTGCGTTGTCGAGGTCGGAGTCCCACTCGTACCCGAGGGTGCCGTTAGGCAGTGTTGCCGTCGCCCCAGCTGCGAGGTTGGCCACCGACGTTCCTCGCCACAGACGCATCTTGCCGTCGGCCTCGGGCACCTTGATCGAGGTCTGCGCGCCGTCGTTGACCGTGAAGATGGTTCCGGTGAGCCCGTTCTCGGGACGGTTGCCGTCGGCGGGCGGGCTGAACCGCGGGTCGCGCCAGCTGCCGGTCCACGCTGGTGTCGGGTCGATCTTGGCGTTCGCGTGAGTCTCCTTGTAGCAGACCAAGGTTCGGTATGCCGTGTTCGAGCCGTCGACGCTGGGCTCCCACCGCGTCTTCCAGAAGACCTCGTTGCCGGAGAAGAACGCCAGGTTGACCCCGCCGTCGCGGGCCGCCTCGACGTTGGCCCGCTGGTTGCCGGACCAGTACTCGTCGTGGCCGACCGACAGGAACGTCTTGTGCTGACCGATCAGCGAGCCAAGACGGTCGCTGTCGACCCCACTGAGGTAAGAGACGTCGTAGCCGTTGCGCTCGACCCAGCGGACCATCGGGTATTCGGCGTTGAACAGCCAGTCCTGCCCGTTGTCGTTGCCCCTGGTGTTGAACGGCCGGTTGTAGCTCACCTTGTACGCCCGCCCAGCGGGCTCGCCGACGTAGAGGCTGTTGCCCCCCCACGTGTTGTAGGCCTGCCATGTCGTATCCGAGGTCTGGAAGAACAGGTCCGAGCGGCTGGCGTCGTCGCGCACGACGAATGGGATGTGGCTGGCCCCACCGTTGTCGGAGCGCACCGGACGGGCGATGTAGATGCCCGACGTGGCGCTTGCCGGGACTGCCCAGGAGGCCGACGTCGACCAGTTGCCGCAGTCGATCAGGCCAGTGGCGTTGTCGGTGATGCACGACGGCTGGCTGGTGGCGGTTGTCGAGGCGGGCGGTATCGTCGCGACCTTGCGGGCTCCCATGCCGTTGTAGTAGCCGAGCCGGTAGATGTCGATGCGGTATGCCGTCGCGCTCGTGTCGATCTTGAACGACACCGAAGCGCCTCGGTTGACACTGATGGTGGTTGCAAAGCCCTGGATGCTCGGGTCTCCGGCCCCTGAGACGTCCCACTCGCTCGCAGGGTTTCCGGCAAGGCAGTTCTCGGCGACGATCGGGTTGGGCGCACTGTCACACGCCCCTGCTGCGGCGGTGGTGAACGTCCATGTCTTGTTTGCCGCCATAGCGTTGCCCGCAACGTCCTTGACCCCCGTCGAGCCGCCGAGAACGGCCATCGTGTAGGTGGCTGACGGCTGCAGCTGCGAGGTGGGGGTCAACGTCGCAGTCTGGGTGGGCTGGTCGTAGTTCACCGTGGCAGGGTTTGTGCCCTCCCCTGGTCCGGAGAGGTTGATGGTGGCCGACGACACCGTGGCCTGGTCCATCGGCTCGCTGAAGACCACGCTGACCGTGGGCATGCGTGGGACGCCCACGGCGCCGGCGGCCGGCGACGTCGATGTCACCGTCGGCGGTGTCGTGTCGGGCCCGGTCGTGGTCGTGAAGACAACATCGACCCAGTAGTTGCTCGACTGCCAGCTGCTCGTCGGGAAGATGCTGCTCGACGCGCCGTAGGCGTACACCCCGTTTGCCCCGTCCGCACCGTTCGGCAAGGCGTGCAGCGGTCCGTTGTCCACGCCCGCGCTGGCGAAGGCCCCAGCGTCGTCGGCGTAGTTACCGCTCGTGGTGTGGTAGGACGCCACGTAGGTCGTCCCCGCCGCGATCGCGACAGGTGCCGAGAAGCTGACCTGCTGCCACCCCGAGGCGCTCTCACCGCTGAACTGCGCAGTCGCCAGACGCGTCCCCGTGCTGCTCCACAGGTTGCCCGTGTGGGTGCCGTTGTTCTGCGTGCCCTTGTAGAACCTGACCCCGGTCACGTAGCCCGCCACGTCGGAGCGGAACTTCACCCCGAGCTCGACGGAGTCCGGGTCGTTCTCGCTCGGGTTAGCCGGGGTGGCGCTGGCCGCCCAGATGGAGCATGGACACGTCGGGTCCGCTGCGGGAACGCCGGCCGCGTTCGCGACGGACGGTGCCGCCAGGCCAATCAACACAACCGCGAAGATGGCAACAACCGCGACAAACCGCCGTGACGGCGGCAAACGACGGGCAGACAAGGACGCCTTCACGCTGACTCCCCCAACTCAGGCGACCAGGCGACAGACCAACGGTCGGCCCCTGACTGAACCTTGGTCCCCGAGGGCTTGATCCTTGCACGGGCCCGGGCTGGCCAGACGAGAATTGGGAAAACCCCATGGGCCGGCGGCGAGGAGCCCGATAGGAGGGAAACCGGTGTGATTCACACCGGTTTCCCTCCTATCGAGCGCTCTTCGCGCGGTTCAGGACATCCGCAGCCGCGCCACCAGCGCGTCGTGGACGGCGTCCGGCACCAGTCCGAGGACGTCCCCGCCGTACTTGACGACCTCTTTCACCAGCGAGCTCGAGACGTGCTCGAACGCCGGGTCACCAGGCAGGAACAGCGTTTCCACGCCGGTCAGATGCTTGTTCATCAGGGCCATCGGCAGCTCGTAGGCGAAGTCGGTGCCGCTGCGCAGGCCCTTGAGGATGGCGGTCGCCCCGACCGCACGGCATACGTCGACGAGCAGCCGCCCCGCGAACGCCTCGACCCGGACCCCCCTGGCCTCATCGGGCACTGCTGAGCGGATCATCGCCATCCGCTCCTCGACGGGGAAGGTGCCCTCCTTGGCGGGGTTGTGCAGCACGGCCACGACCACCTCATCGAACAGCTGCGCCGCCCGGGCGATGATGTCGACGTGGCCGTTGGTGATCGGGTCGTAGGAACCGGGGCAGACACAGCGGGAGGTCACCCGGGCGAGCCTAACCCAGCCGGGTCAGGCCACCTCGTCGTCCCCGGGCGCGTCGGCGAACCACATCTTCGTCTCGCCGTAGCGGCGCTCGCCGGCCGCCGACAGCCCAGCGGGCCAACGCGGCTCAGGGGAGCGAGCCGAGCGCTCCACGACGACGAGCGCCTCGCGCGCGAGCCAGTCGTGGTGCACGAGCAGGGCGAGCACATCGGCGAGCGTCTCCTCGGCGATGTCGTACGGCGGGTCCAGCAGCACCAGACCGAACGGCTCGCAGGCAGGGCCGGACAGCAGGAACCGCTCGACGTCCTCGGTCCGGACGTCCGCCCCGTCGAGGCCGAGCTCGCGGATGTTGCGCCGGGCTACGCCCGCAGCCGACCGGTCCGACTCCACGAGCACCGCGGCCCGAGCCCCACGGCTGAGCGCCTCGAGCCCGAGCGCGCCCGACCCGGCATACAGGTCCAGGACGCGGGCGCCCGCGATCACCCCGAGATGCTCGAGCCGCGAGTACAGCGCTTCCCGGACCCGGTCGGATGTGGGCCGGGTCGCCGCGCCGGCAGGGGTGGCGATGCGACGGCCCCCCAGCCGGCCGCTGATGATCCGCGCCACTCACCCACGCTCCAGGTATGCCGCCTGCTCGTCGTCCAGGCGTTGGGCCACCCGGATCGCGAGGTCAGGATGGTGGCCGAGCGTCGGGTCAGCCTCGACGAGTTCGGTGGCGTCCTCCCGCGCCGCCGCGATGAGCTCCTCGTCCTCGCGCGAGCCCATCCGCAGGAACCGCACCGATGAGGGGCGCCCGCTCTGCCGAGCGCCCAGGACGTCCCCCTCGCGACGCAGCTGCAGGTCGCGGCGGGCCAGCTCGATGCCGTCCGTGGTCGCGGCGACCGCATCCAGACGCTCCCGTGCGGGGGGCGCGTCGGCTTCGGTCATGAGCAGGCACAGCCCCTGAGCCGTGCCACGCCCGACCCGGCCACGCAGCTGGTGTAGCTGGCTGAGGCCGAACCGGTCCGCGTCCATCACCACCATCATGGTCGCGTTGGCGACATCGACGCCCACCTCGATGACGGTGGTGGAGACCAGGACATCGATCTCGCCGCGGCTGAACGCCCGCATCGTCGCGTCCTTGGTGTCGGCGTCGAGGCGCCCGTGCAGCACCTCGATGCGCAGCTGCCCCAGCGCCGGGTGCTGACCCAACCGCGCGGCGACGGCATACACCCCGGACAGCGGCCGTTGCGGCGCTGCGCCTTCGCTCGGTATGCCGTCCTGGCTCGCCTCGGCGTCCCACGCCGGGTCGGCCCAGCCGGCATCCTCGTCCGAGGTGTCGGAGGTCAGGGTTGTCCCGTCGTCCGGCTCGCCGATCTTCGGGCAGACGACGTAGGCCTGGTGCCCGCGGCCCACCTCCTCGGCCAGCCGTTGCCAGGTGCGCGCGACCCAGTCCGGCTTCCACGCTTCGACCACGTGCGTGGCGACCGGCCTGCGTCCAGGTGGCAGGTCGGTGAGCGTCACCGTCTCCATGTCACCGAAGACCGTCATCGCGACGGTTCGTGGGATCGGGGTGGCGGTCATGATGAGCAGGTGTGGTGGAGTGCTTCCCTTCTCGCGCAATGCATCCCGCTGCTCGACACCGAACCGGTGCTGCTCGTCGACGACGACGAGGGCCAGGTCGCGGAACGTGACGTGCTTCTGGATCAGCGCGTGGGTGCCCACGATGATGCCGGCCTCGCCGGTCACCACGTCATTGAGGGCTGCGCGTCGGGCGGGCGCCGCCTGGCTGCCGGTGAGCAGCGCCACCTTGGTGCCCAGCTCGCTGCCGCCGAGCATTCCGCCTTCGGCCAGCTCGCCGAGCAGGCCGGTGATCGAGCGGTGATGCTGAGCCGCAAGGACCTCGGTCGGCGCCAGCAGCGCCGCCTGGCCGCCTGTGTCGATGACAGCGAGCATGGCCCGCAAGGCGACGACGGTCTTGCCGGAGCCGACCTCGCCCTGGAGCAGTCGGTGCATCGGCCGGCTCCGGGCTAGCTCGCCGGCCAACAGCTCGCCGACCGAACGCTGCCCGTCGGTGAGCGGGAAGGGCAGCCGCGCGTCGAAGGCGGCGAGCAACCCTCCCGGGCGGGCGGTCCGCTCCTTCGTGACGAGCGCGTCGGTCGCTCGGCGCCGCCCCGCCAGGATGACCTGCAGCACGAACGCCTCGTCGTAGCGCAGCCGGCGCATCCCCGCCTGCGCGTCCGCGTCAAGCGGCGGCTCGTGCACGAGCCGCAGCGCTTCGGCCCGCCCGAGGAGCGTGCGCCGGCGCCGCAGCTGCTCAGGCAATGGCTCCCGGATCGGCCCGATCCGCTCCAGCACGTCCTCCATGTGCCGCCAGATCTGGAACGAGGTCAGCCCGCTCGTCGTGGAGTACACCGGGATGAAGTGGGTCAGCCGTCTGGTGACGTGCCCCTCGACTGCCTCCGGATCGATGACCTCGAAGTCCGGGTGGGTGAGCTGGCAGCGCTCCCGGTAGCGACGCACGCGACCACTGAAGGAGCCGATCCGGCCAGGATCCAGGCCTCGCTTGGCGTACCGGTTGAAGAACGTGACGTCCAGCTCGTGACGACCGTCGGTGACCACCACGGTGAATACCGTGCCCTTGCCGTCCTTCGTCCTGCGATCATGCAGCCGAACCACCCGAGCGACCACGAAGGCGTCCTGGCCGTCCACGAGCCGGCTCAGGTCGGTGAGCTCGGTGGGCACGAGGTACTGCTTGGGCACGAACTCGAGCAGGTCCCCCACCGTGCGCAGTCCCTTGTTCTTCGCCAACGCCGCAGCGGCTCTTGCCGGAAAAACCCTGCGGAGCGGGGTGTCCTCGGTGATCGAGCCGATCATTCGACGCCCAGCAGCAGGGGGTACAACGGTTGCCCACCGACGATCTCGACGATCTCGAGGCCGAGCCGCTGGCCGCTTCGAGCGGCGGCGACCACGGCCTTGGCCAGGTCGTCAGGCGCGTCCTGCCCGGTGACGATGGTGAGCAGCTCGCCACCCGCGGAGAGCAGCCGATCGACGACCTGCTCGGCCACGGCATACAGGTCCGAGCCGATCAGCGCGAAGTCACCGTCGACGATGCCCAGGACGTCACCGGGCTGGCAAGGCCCTGCGGACGTCAACGCGGCCTTGCGCGCGACCGTGACCCCGCCGTGCCGCGTGCCGGCCGCTGCCTGGCTCATCGCCACGACGTTGTCCTCGGGGGAGGCTTGTGGGTCGAAGACGGCAAGCGCGGCCAGACCCTGGACGGCGGTCCGGGAGCGGACGACCCGCACGGTGATCCCGGCCTCCGCTGCCGCTCTGGCCGCCGCCCGCGCCGCCAGGTCGGTGTCGGAGTCGTTGGGCAGCAGGATCACCGTTTCCGCGTGGCTGGCGCGGACCGCATCGAGCAGCTGCCCGGCGGAGGCGCGCTGGGCGGGGCCGCTGGCCACCACCGTGGCACCCGCCGTGCGCATGAGATCGGCCAGGCCTTCGCCCGCGGCGCACGCGACGACTGCCTGGTTGTCCAAATCGGCAGCGGCGCGGATCTGGTCGCCGAAATGGGTGATCGAGATGCGGTGCGGTCGGCCCGCCTCGATCCCGGCTTCGACCGCTGCTCCAGCGTCGTTGACGTGCACGTGCACGTTCCATTCACCCTCGCCTCCGACGACCAGCAGCGAGTCCCCGAGTCCGCCGAGCGACTCGCGCAGCTTGGTGACCCGCTGGGCATCGGTCTGCGAGAGCAGGTACATGACCTCGTATGCCGTGGTGCTCGCTGGCGCCACCGCCTGGGTCGGCTCACGCCCCGCGCCGAGCGGCGTCGCGGTCGTCCAGCCGGCCCGCCGGCCCAACGGGTCGTCGGCGAGATCGCCACCCTCGCTGGTGACGACCCGCATGAGCGCCTCCAGGAGCAGCACAAACCCTGCTCCGCCGGCGTCGACGACGCCCGCCAGCGCCAGCGCGGGAAGCTGGGTCGGCGTACGGGCCAGCGCGGCTCGCGCCGCCGACAGCGCCGTTCCGGTCACGTCGAAGAGCGTTGCCGGCATACCCTCGGTCGCGGCAGCGACGACCCGCTCAGCCTCCGTCGCGGCCGCCCGCGACACGGACAGAATGGTGCCTTCCTTGGGTTCGGCGACACACCCCCAGGCCAGGACGTCAGCCTGACACAACGCGCCAGCCACACCGGGGCCGTCCAGAGCGTCGGCCCCGGTCGCGGCAATGTACTGCGAAAGGCCCTGGAACAGCTGGCTGAGAATGACCCCGGAGTTGCCGCGCGCCGACAGCAGCATCGCCCGTGACACCTCCCGGCTGAGGATCGCGAGGCTCAGCGGCTGGCCGACGGCCTGGCTCTCCAGAGCCGTCCGTGCCCCGTCAAGGGCTGCGTCGAACGTCAGGTAGAGGTTGGTCCCCGTGTCACCGTCGGGAACCGGGAAGACGTTGAGCGAGTCGATCTCGGAACGGTGGGCGGCGAAGGCCGAGCGAGCGAGCGCTGCCCACCTGATGAGGGCACGGGCGTCGAGGCGCTCGAGAACCGCTGGCCCGGTGGGCACGTCGGTAGTGCTGGGCAAGGGACCTCCGAAGACCGCGACATGCAGCCGAGACCCAAAACTCTAGCCTTGGCGCGCCCGACACCTGCAGGAGATACCGCAGCGGCACCCGGCCACCTGCGGCGAAGTCAGGGTTCGGCGGTCAACGACGCTTGCTCGCCACCCGGCGCACCGGCCCGCAGACCGGAATCCAGCACGCCACCCAGCTCCCAGGCGGGCACCGCACGGGCCCGGTCAAGCATCCGGACGACCGATCTCTGCCAGTCGCCGTCTCGGATTTCGAGCGTCCACTTCCACGGGGGCCGTAGGTCAGGCAGCCGGTCCGCGACCCGGCGTAGCAGCAGGTCGAGCTCGCCGTTCCCGGGGAAGAAGAGCAGTCCCGATCCGTTCGGACCATGCACGGCCGCCCACGTCAGCCGGTGCCCGTCCAGTAGGCCGAGCCCCGACGCATCGGCGGGGCAGCGATGCAGCGCGGGAACCGTGCGTCGCGCCTCAGCGAGGCACTCCTCGACAGGCCCGGGTCCGAACACCACGCAGGTGAGCGCCGCGGCGCGGCAGAGGTGGTAGATGCGCTGGCGCAGCGACGTCTCCGGCAACCCGGGGTCGGGCAAGCGCCATCGCGGCTCGGCCGCCAGCGGTGTGTTGCGTGGATCACGAGGAGGCGTCATAGCTTCCGGATGCGACAAATCCGGGCTCGGAGCACGACGGTCCCCCCGCCGCCGTGCTCCACCTCACGGGCACGCCACGGGCTGAGGCACATCAGCCCGTCGCGGCGGCCTTGACCCGCGAGCCGGCCCGGACAGATCGTCATCGCGGATCCCTGCCTCCGTGAGGTCCGGTCACCCGGTCCGATTGGGTGACGCGTCTTCAATCGAAAGTTAAAGGGCTGCCGTCGGCGCAGACAGTCCTCTCTTTGTGGGTCAATGCACAGAATGTGGCGAAGGCCACGTGCAGGGTCGCCCGCGATCTGGTCAATGCCGCGCGTCCGCGCGCAGGGATGACTAGCGTGGCGAGCATGTCGACGGTGCACGCCGACGACGACGCCGGTCCCGGCCGATCGTGGACCGAGATGATCCGTGCCGGGCTGCGCCTGGTCGGTGTCGCGTGCTGCGTGGCCAACCTGCTCGGAGGGTTGGGCGTCGCACTGTTCCTGGTCGACCCGACACCCGCCAGCCGGCTCGGTCTGGCCCTCGTCCTGGCCGGTCAGGCCGCGATCCTGCTCGCAGTGGCAGGTGAGCACCGCTCCGGCTGGCGCACCGCCCTGGTGCTCGCGCTGTCGTTCGGCGGGGCCGCGCTCGCCCTCCCTGCGACCACGTGGACTACCGGGCCAGCGGCCTGGTGGCCGACCCAGTTCGTGCTCACCATCGTGGGCTACCTGGTCTATGTGGAACCGCCTGGACGGCGGTGGTATCTCGTCGCCCTGGTCATCTCTGCCAACGCCTGGGCGCGAGTCGAGTCCTGGCCTCGCGACGCCCAGCGCCCGGACGCGCGGCTGCTCCCGCAGCTGGCCTTCGAGAGCACCCAGGCCGCAGTCATGGCGGTCACCGTGTACCTCACGCTCAGCGCGGTGCTTGCCGCCGCGGCCCAGGCCGATGCCGCACGGACTGCGGCACGCTCCCGGCGGGAAGCCGAGCAGCGCGAGAGGGCCCGCGAGGCCCGCTCCCGGGAGGTGGACCGCTTCATCCACGACGAAGTCCTGCACGCCTTGCGCAGCATCGCGCTGGAACGCGACGCCGTGCCGGCCGAGCAGGCCGCCGAGCACGGTCGCCGCCTGGCGCGGCTCATGTCGGGTATGCCGGATGTCCCCCTTCCGTCGCCGGACAGCGACCAGAGCAAAGCCCGCAGGGACCTCACCGCCACGCTGCAGGATGTAGCCGGACGCTCCGGGCTGCAGGTGACGGTCATCGGACCTCGGCCGCTGTCGGTGCCTCTGGGGGTCGGCCAAGCGTTCGCCCGAGCGGTCGAGGAGTCGCTGCGGAACGTCGCCAGACACGCTGGAACGGACCGGGCACGGGTCCGGCTGCGGCGCAGCGGGTTCACCGTGTCGGTCATCGTCACTGACGAGGGCGTCGGCTTCGATCCCCATGCCGTCGACGCCGAGCGCAGGGGGGTCAGCGCCTCGATCGCCCAGCGGATGAGCGACGTCCGCGGGTCGGCGCACGTGGACTCAGAGCCCGGGCGCGGGACCATCGTGACCCTGCGCTGGCGACCTCGCGTGGAGGGTGGCCACCCAGGCGAAGACGGCCTTGCCGCGGGTGCTATCGACCGGCTTGCCCCGGCCGGCGTCGCGGCATACCTGCCGTTCTTGTTGGCCAATCCATGGCTGGCCTTCTGGATGGCGCCGCTGCTCATCCTTCCCCTCGCCGGGTGGGCCGGCTCGGTGCTCGCGGTGACGGCCGGGCTGGCGGCCACCGCCGTCGGCTTGCGGCGCGGGCTGCGGGGCTGGCACTCCGCCGTGCTGTCGCTCGTGGCCTGGGCAGCCTCGCTCGCCAACGGCTTGGCCCTGCCCCCGGGGTCGACGAACCCGTCGCTCTACTGGCTCGCCGGAGGCGTGTCGGGAATCCTCTACCTGCAGGTGCTGCTGCGACCGCTGCGCGAGGCGGTCGTCACCGGCTTGGGCCTGACCGCCATCGCCCTGGCGTGCGCCCTCCACGCCTTGGACGGCCTGTCCCAGCTACCTCTCTACCTGCCCGCCCTGCTCTCACCGGCACTGGCCCTGGTCAGCGCCGTCTTGCTCGGCCGTACCGTCGACGCGATGGGTTGGGAGGTCCTGCGCGCAGAGAGACGGCCATCGAGGCAGCCGCGGGTCAGCGGGTGAGCACCGAGTTCGAACAGCAGCTGCGCGAGCGGATGGACCGGCGCAGGGAGGCCGTGCTGGACTTCGTCCGCGCCGTGGCCGAGGGGCGCTTGGACGTCACGGACCCGCAGGTCCAGGCCCGCGCCCACGAACTGGAACACCTGTTGCGTGACCAGCTGCTGCAACCACCGCTGGAGGTGCAGCAGGCGGCGCATCGCCTCAGGGAGTCGGGGATCCCCGTGCAAGTCCGCGCAGCCCCGGACCTGCCGAGCCCCGTTGCCGAGGCGATGGTCCAGGCGCTCGACTCCCTCGCTGCCGCGCAGCCCTGGCCGGTCGGGACGCAGGTGCAGGCCACGCTGGCCCCCTCCGCGGCCTCGTGGAGGCTGGCGCTGGTGATCAGCGGAGCAGCCCCGCAGCTGCGCAGCTGGACGACAGCGTTCGCCCGCGACGAGGGCTGGGCGCCGTCGGAGGTCCACGGTGGCGTCCATCTCGTGCGCCGCCTGGCCCAGCCGGTCCCGTCCCTGACGGACTCCCCATGACCTCCCAGAGCCAACCTGACCCGGTGGACCTTTCCGGGACTCCGATGAGGACCATCCGGCTGGCAGCGCTCGACGACCACCCCATCGTCGTCGAGGGTCTGGTCTCGCTCATCACCCGGGAAGCGCCGGACC
Source organism: Dermatophilaceae bacterium (assembly GCA_044867305.1). Lineage (GTDB taxonomy): Bacteria > Actinomycetota > Actinomycetes > Actinomycetales > Dermatophilaceae > Phosphoribacter. The sequence continues at coordinate 2,422 of JBIOUP010000156.1, read as the reverse complement.
TGCTCTGGCTGGGCCGCTCGAGCACCTGGGCCGAGCTGCAGCAGCGCCTGCTGGACTGGCCCGCGACGCCGGACCTGCTCCTGTACGACCTGCACCTCCACGACGGGTCTTCGCCCACCGAGGGAGTGGCCACGTTGTGCTCCCGAGGCATCACCGTGGTGGTCTTCACCTCCGAGCTGCGCCCGATTCCGATCCGTCGCGCGGTCCAGGCCGGTGCCCAGGGGGTGGTGCTCAAGTCCGACCCCGTCGACCGGATCGTCGACGTGGTCCGCTCCGCGGCCGCTGGTGACTTTGCCGTCTCCAGTGACCTCGCGTTCGTCCTGATCACCGACTCCTCGCTCGCGGCCCACCTGGCCCCGCGCGAGCTGGAAGCGCTGGAGCTGCTCGCTGACGGCGTTCCCCGCAAGTCGATCGGCGCTCGGATGGACCCGCCGGTGAGCCTCGCGACCGTGGTGACCTACCTCAACCGCGCCTGCTTGCGCTACCGCGCTCTCGGCAGGGATGTCGCGACCGCCAATGATGCGGTTCGCGCAGCGGTGGAGGACGGCTATCTGGACCTGCCCGAGGCGGGCCGCGACCTGTGACGACGGCACGCAATTGGCCGCTTGCCCGGGGTTCGGTATCCTTGGGCGGTTGCCCTGGCCTTCCGGGGCCAGTTGTCCTGCTGGCGCAGGACGGTTGTTGAGGCCATTCCGATGACCAGGAGACCTACCGTGGCTGCGACCTGTGACGTCTGCGGCAAGCGACCGAGTTTCGGGCACAACATCTCGCACTCGCACCGGCGCACCAAGCGCAGGTGGGCCCCCAATATCCAACGGGTGCGGACCAAGGTCGATGGCGTCACCCCCAAGCGGATCAACGTGTGCGCGTCCTGCCTCAAGGCGGGCAAGGTCGCCCGGTAACGGTCACCGGCACACCGCTGGGCACAGGCTTCCGCTGGGCACAGGCTTCCGCTGGGCACGGGCTTCCGCTGGGCACGGGCTTCCGCTGGGCACGGGCTTCCACTGCGCACCCGGCACCCCGCGTACCCGGCACCCCGCGCTCTCCGCATACCGCCGCGCACGGGCTTCCGCGACCCTCGCGGCGTTCGGCGTGCTGGTCTCACCGGCCCCACTGGTCACGGCAGTTTCAGGTCGGTCACCAAGTTCCGAAAACACCACCGGATCCGGTGGTTGACTGCGGAGTTTCGTATCGCAATGGAACGGAAGGGGCCCATGTGACTGGGGTGGTTCGGCTGTGCTGGACGAGAGCGCCTGGTTCGCCGATTGTGAGCGCGCGAGAGCTCACCTGCGGGGGTTCAGCCCCCCATGGTGAGCGCGCGAGAGCTCACCTGCGGGGGGTCAGCCGCCGAAATGATCCCAGCCACGTGGTTCTTGCAGCTCCCCACCGAGGGTGACGCCACTGCCCGCACGGACTCGACCGATCGGTCGCCACCCCTGGGGCGGGTCGGCTGAGAAGGTGGCCAGCAGGGAGTGCTCCTCACCACCGGCCAACACGCACTCGAGCGCCTCGTCCGCCGGTAGGGCCGGCAGAATCCGCTCGACGTCTGCCTGCAGGGCGGCGGGATCGAGCTCGAGGCAAACCCCACTGGCGGTGGCTAGCCGTGCGGCGTCGCGCAGCAGGCCGTCGGACAGGTCGAGCATCGCGCTCGCTCCGCTCATTGCGGCGGCCGGCCCGAGCCGGATCGGAGGGGTGGGGCGCAGCTGGCACGACACCGCCCGAGGATGCGCCGCCGCGTTGCCCGCCTCCAGCAACCTCCAGCCCGCTGCGGCCAGACCAAGGGTGCCGGCGACGGCGATCACGTCACCCGGCCGGGCCCCCGCGCGGAGCACGGGTGCCCGTCCGTCCAGTGACCCCAACGCGGTCACGCATACCAGCAGCGTTCCGCCAGGCGCCGACGACAGGTCACCGCCGAGGACGGGCGTGTCGGCATCCCGAGCCGCTTGGCCCAGCCCCCGGGCGAACGCCAAGACCCAGCTCACGGGCGTCGCCGGGTCTGCCACGAGGGTCACGAGCAGCCCGATCGGCCGCGCTCCCATGGCCGCAACGTCGGCGAGGTTCTGGGCCACGGACTTGGCGCCGACGTCCTCACCGCCGGACCACTCGTCGCGCCAGTCACGGCCCCGGACCATGGTGTCGGTCGTCGCGACGACCGAGCCGTCGGGTGTGGCGACGACCGCGGCATCGTCCCCGGGGCCGATCCGGGCCGGGGGGCCGCCCTCGAGCAGCGGGAAGATCCTCGCCAGCAAGGCGTCCTCGCTGAGCTCGCCGATGATCGGCTCCGAGGAGGTCAAGCCTGCCACGAATCCCCCTTCCACAGGAACGAAACCCAACGGGCACGGTAGCGTCTCCCTAGCGCCCGGCCGGAGCCCGGCGCCGCGCGAGTCGATCCCCGCCAACCCAAGCCAAGCGAGGTAGCACG
>JBIOUP010000155.1:0-5179 GCA_044867305.1 Dermatophilaceae bacterium | reverse complement strand
CAGACAGGGCCGGCCCGCCACCGGATCCTGTCCCCTCGGCGCTGGGCTGCTTGGGGGACCGATCTCGCGCCCCGCGCCGGTGAGATGTGTATCGCCCGCTGACGGCCGTCGCTGAATGGGCCACTCGCGTGGCGGGGCTCGCCACTCACCGTGACGCGCCGGGGTTCGGACGGCGCGTGCTGAGCCGAAAGTGTCGGTCAGGTCAGCATGTCGTAACGGACAATCGTCGCGTCCCGCTCCGGACCCACCCCGACCGCCGAGAATCGGGCACCGCTCATCTCCTCGAGCGCGTGCACGTACGCCTGCGCTGTCTTCGGCAGGTCCTCCATCGACCGCGTGCCGCTGATGTCCTCGTCCCAGCCCTGGAAGTACTCGTACACCGGCCGGGCGTGGTGGAAGCCGGTCTGGCTCAGCGGTACCTCGTCGACGCGCTCGCCGTCGACGTCGTAGCCGACGCACACCGGCAGCCGCTCGAAGCCGGTCAGCACGTCGAGCTTGGTGAGGACGAAGTCGGTGACCCCGTTGATCCTCCTCGCGTAGCGGCCGACGACGGTGTCCATCCAGCCGCATCGGCGGGGACGGCCGGTCGTCGTGCCGTACTCCGCGCCCACGGTGCGCAGGTAGTCGCCGGCCTCGTCATGCAGTTCGGTAGGAAACGGTCCCTCGCCGACGCGGGTTGTGTAGGCCTTCATGACCGCAATGACCCGTTCCATGCGAGTCGGCGGAATCCCCGAGCCGGTGCAGGCGCCCCCCGCTGTCGCGTTCGACGAGGTGACGAAGGGATAGGTGCCGAAGTCGACGTCGAGCAGGGTGGCCTGGCCGGCTTCGAGCAGCACCGTCTCGCCGCGGTCGAGGGCCTGGTTCAGCACGAGCGAGGTGTCGGCGACCATGGGACGCAACCGGTCGGCATACGACAGCAGCTCGTCAACCACCTCTGCAGGGTCGATGGCGCGGTGGTTGTAGATCTTGGCGAATACCTGGTTCTTGATTTCGAGGGCGGCCTCCACCTTCTGCTCGAGAATGTGCCGGTCGAACACGTCCTGAACCCGTATGCCGGTGCGCGACATCTTGTCTGCGTAGGTGGGGCCGATGCCCCGGCCCGTCGTGCCGATCTTGCGGGAGCCGAGGAAGCGCTCGGTCACCTTGTCGAGGATGCGGTTGTACGGCGTGATGATGTGCGCGTCGGCGCTGACCAGCAGCTTGCTGGCGTCGACGCCCCGCAACGCCAGGCCGTCGAGCTCCTCGAAGAGCACGGTCAGGTCGATGACCACACCGTTGCCGATCACTGGCGTGCAGGTCGGCGTGAGGATCCCGCTGGGAAGCAGATGCAGCGCGTACTTGTCCGCCTGCCCGTCGCGCTCGATAACGACCGTGTGGCCGGCGTTGTTGCCGCCGTTGAACTTGACGACGTAGTCCACGCGCGAGCCGAGCAGGTCGGTCGCCTTGCCCTTGCCCTCGTCACCCCACTGCGCGCCCACCAGCACGACCGCAGGCATGGCGGCCCCTTCCTAGGCGTGGACGACCCGAGCCAACGGGTCAGCCTACCGGCGGCTACAGCGTGTCGGCAGTTGCGCTGCGTGGCGGCAGCTGCAGGGGGTGGCGGCAGTTGCGCGCCTTGGCGGCAACTGCAGGGGATGGCGGCAGTTGCGCGCCTTGGCGGCAGGCAGGACTGCCGCCAAACAACCCCAACTGCCGCCATTGACCCTAACTGCCGCCATACGACCCAACTGCCGCGATAGGGAGCTGTGATGGCGGCAGTTGGGCGCCGTGGCGGCAGCTGCAGGGGATGGCGGCAGTTGCGCGCCTTGGCGGCAGGCAGGACTGCCGCCAACAACCCCAACTGCCGCCGCGCGACCCAACTGCCGCCGCGCGGCTCAACTGCCGCAGTGGATCAGATGCCCAGGGCAGTGGCGCCCTCGGCCGAGGAGTCGCGCAGGAACGTCTGGCACCGCTGCGCTTCGTCGCCCTCGCCGATGGCCCGCGCCGCTCGGCCGAGCGCCGCGAGCGAGCGCAGGAAGCCGCGGTTGGGTTCGTGCGACCACGGGATCGGTCCACGACCTTTCCAGCCGGCTCGGCGCAGCGCGTCCAGCCCGCGGTGGTAGCCGGTGCGAGCAAACGCGTATGCCGCGACCGCATCATCGTCGGCCAGGGCCGACTCCGCGAGCAGGCCCCAGGCCAGAGACGACGCCGGAAACGCCGCCGCCACCGTCTCGAGATCGGACCGGCCGGGTCGGTCGCCCAACCCGGCCAGCCGGTCAGCTGCCGGATCCGCGGGGAGGCGCGTCTCCGGCATACCGAGCAGGTTCTCGCTCACCCCACGTGGGTGCCAGCGGAGCGCAGGTCCTGGCACGCCTCCACGACGCGGGCAGCCATCGAGGTCTCCGCCTCCTTGCCCCAGGACCGCGGGTCGTACTGCTTCTTGTTGCCCACCTCGCCGTCGATCTTCAGCACGCCGTCGTAGTTGCGCAGCATCCAGGCCGCGACCGGGCGCGTGAAGGCGTACTGGGTGTCGGTGTCGACGTTCATCTTGACCACGCCGTAGTCGACGGCGGCGGCGATCTCCTCGGGCAGCGAACCGGAGCCGCCGTGGAAGACCAGGTCGAGCGGCTTGGACCCGCCGCTGTCACCGAACTTCGCGACCACCGCGTCCTGGCACTGCTTGAGAATCTCGGGGCGCAGCTTCACGTTCCCCGGCTTGTAAACGCCGTGGACGTTGCCGAAGGTCAGGGCGGCCATGTAGCGGCCCTTCTCCCCCAACCCGAGCGCGTCGACAGTCGCCAGGGCGTCCTCGGGCGTCGTGTAGAGCTTCTCGTTGATATCGGCAGCGACACCGTCCTCCTCGCCGCCCACGACACCGATCTCGACCTCGAGAATGATGTTCGCTGCCTTGGCGAGCGCCAGCAGCTCCTCGGCGATCTTGAGGTTGTCGGTGAGCGGCACGGCCGAGCCGTCCCACATGTGCGACTGGAAGATCGGCAGGCCCCCGGCCTTTACCCGCTCGGTCGAGAGCGCAATCAGCGGCCGCACGAAGCCGTCGAGCTTGTCCTTGGGGCAGTGGTCGGTGTGCAGGGCGATGTTGACCGGGTAGTTCTTGGCCACCTCGTTCGCGTATGCCGCGAGGGCCGTCGCGCCGGTCACCATGTTCTTGATCGTTGTGCCGGAGCCGAACTCCGCCCCACCAGTGGACACCTGGATGATGCCGTCGGAGCCGGCCTCGGCAAAGCCCCGGATCGCTGCGGAGATGGTCTGGCTGGACGTGATGTTGATGGCCGGGTACGCGAAGGAGCCGGCCTTCGCGCGGTCGAGCATGTCGGCGTAGACCTCAGGGGTGGCGATGGGCATGGTGCGGGTCTCCTCGAGACTGGCGGGCGTGGTACGGGGCCCATCCTTCCACGCGCGGTCGCGCCCGTCGAAGGGACGTTCGGCCCAGCGTCGCTGCCCGGTATGCCGCGTCTCGGGCCGGGTCTCGGGCCCAGAACTGGTGTCCTGCATTCGATGTGATGCCGCGTCGCACGACTGCGGCGTCCGCTCCTCGGTTCGATGTGATGGCGCGTCGGGTCTCAGCATGTCCCAGCACGCCATCACATCGACTCAAAGGCGCCCCCGGGCAGCCTCATGTCACACCTCGTTCGGCGGCGGTGTCTCCCTTCTGGACGTCGAGGACACCGAGACGGACCCGCCCGGCCCCGGCCGGGCCCGACAAGAGGAGACCCCATGGCCAGAATCAGTCTCGACCCCGCACCAACCGTGCTCACCCGGCTGGCCCGCTGGTACTCCCGCCGGGTCTACGGCGCCGAGCTGCAGCCCGCGCTGGCGCTCGCGCACAACCCGCGCGTGCTGATGTCGTATGCCGTCTTCGAGCGTGGGGTGGCCAGATGGAGCACCCTGCAGCCGCGGCTCAAGCTGCTCGCCCAGATGGCCGCCGCTCACCGGGTGGGTTGCTCGTGGTGCACCGACTTCGGCTACTGGCTTGCCGTGTCGGAGGGCCTGGACGAAGAGGAGGTCCGGGACGTGCCGCAGTGGCGAGAGTCCAGCCGGTTCGACGGGCTCGATAGGGCCGTCCTCGCGTACGCCGAGGCCATGTCCGGTGGACCGGCCGAGGTCACCGACGAGCAGGTCGGCTGGCTGCGGCAGCGGCTCGGCGAGGCGGCGCTCGTCGAGCTGACCATGATGGTGGCCGTGGAGAACCAACGGTCTCGGTTCAACAGCGCCCTGGGCCTGGCCAGCCAGGGCTTTGCCGATCGGTGTGCCCTGGCGGCGAACTGATGACCAGCGTCGGTCCGGCTCCAGACGAGCCCCGACTGGCCGACCACGACCGACCCTCAGCAGGCGGGAGCGTTGATGCCGACACCTTCATGGCCCAGCGGGGGCGCCTGTTCGGCATCGCGTACCGGATCCTCGGCAGCGTTGCCGACGCCGAGGACGTCGTCCAGGACACCTGGCTGGCCTGGCAGGGCGCCGACCCGCGGCAGGTGCGCGATCCCGCGGCATACCTCACTCGGGCGGCCAGCCGCAGGGCGCTGAACCGGCTGCGCGACAACGCCCGCCGCCGTGAACAGTACGTGGGGCCGTGGCTGCCCGAGCCGGTGAGCACCGAACCTGGGCCCGAGGAGTCCGCCGCGCTCGCCGACTCGATGACCATGGCGATGCTCGTCCTGCTCGACACCATGACCCCGCTCGAGCGGGCCGCGTTCGTTCTGTGCGAGGTGTTCGCGGTGCCGGCCCCCGAGGCCGCCGAGGCGCTGGGACGCAGTCCCGCTGCGGTGCGGCAGCTGGTCGCTCGGGCCAGGAAGCACGCTCGCGAGCATGCGCCGGTCACCGCGCGGAATACGACCTCGCATGCCCGGGTTGCCAGTGTCTTTGCCGCCGCCGTCGCGAGCGGGGATCTCGACGCGTTGCTCGCAGTGCTGGCCCCCGATGTCCAGTTCGTCTCCGATGGTGGTGGCCTGGTGCGCGCAGCCTTGCGGCCCGTCGTGGGGGCCGATCGGGTGGCCCGGCTGATCCTGGGGCTAGTGCAGATGGAAGCGGGCTCCAGGGCCGAGCCGAAGCAGCTCAACGGGTTGCCCGGGTTCGTGGTCACCACGCCGGACGGGGACCGCTCGGCCGTCCAGTTCGACATCGAGAAGGGGGTCATCACGCGGCTGTGGGTCGTGCGCAACCCGGCCAAGCTGGGCGGCAT
>JBIOUP010000154.1:0-10046 GCA_044867305.1 Dermatophilaceae bacterium | reverse complement strand
CGACTTCAGCACCGTGCGGACCGACTCGGTCCGAACCGCGGGGGCCAGGCCCGAGGAGATTCTGTATGCCGCCGGCGCGCCGGACGTGATAACCGTCGTGGTCGGGGGTGAGACGGTCGTCTCGGATGGCGAGCATCGGCTCGGCGACGTGGGCCGGCTTCTCGCTGGCGCCGTTCGTGCTGTGACAGGGCCGCCATGACCGGGCCGTCATGACGCAGCCGGCGGTCATGACGCCGCCGGCGGTGGTTGTCAGCCGCATCGGCGAGCTGGTGACCAACGACCCGGACGGCGAGCATGCAGATGGCTCCGCGCTGGGGTTGGTGTCGGACGCAGCCCTGGTCGTGCAGGACGGTGTCGTGGTCTGGGTCGGACCGACCCAGCAGGCACCAAGTGCCGACCGACGGGTCGACCTCGACGGACGGGCCGTCCTGCCCGGCTTCGTCGACACGCACACCCATCTGGTCTTCGCCGGGGACCGGTGCGCGGAGTTCGCGGCGCGGATGGCGGGCGAGCGCTACGACGGGGGTGGGATCGCCTCGACGGTCGCGGCCACGAGGGCCGCGACAGAGGAGCAACTGCGCGGGCTCGTTGCGCGGCGCATCACCGAACTGCGCTCTCAAGGCACAACCACAGTGGAGATCAAGAGCGGCTACGAGCTGAGTGTCGACGGTGAAGCCCGCGCATTGCGGGTCGCTCGTGAGCACACGACGGAGACAACTTTCCTCGGCGCCCACGTCCTCCCGCCGGAGTATGCCGGCGACCGCACGGCATACCTCGACCTGCTGACCGGCCCAATGCTCGCGGCTGCGGTGCCCTACGCACGGTGGGCGGACGTGTTCTGCGAGCCGGCCAGTCCGCACGCGTTCGACGCGGACGAGTCCAGAGCGGTGCTCGACGCGGCTCGCGCTGCTGGTCTGGCGCTGCGGGTGCACGGCAACCAGCTGGCCGCGGGGCCAGGCGTGCGCCTGGCCGTCGAGCTGGGGGCGGCGAGCGTGGACCACTGCACGTTTCTCGACGAGGCGGACGTCGCGGCCCTGGCTGAAGGAACGACCGTGGCGACGCTGCTGCCGGGTGTGGAGTTCTCGACCCGGATGCCCTACCCCGACGGCCGTCGTCTGCTGGATGCTGGCGTGACCGTGGCCCTGGCCACGGACTGCAACCCGGGAACGAGCTACACGTCGTCGATGCCGTTCGTGATCGCGCTGGCAGTGCGCGAGCTCGGGCTGACGCCGGCGGAGGCGGTGTGGGCCGCGACGGCCGGCGGCGCTGAGGCGTTGCGCCGGGGCGACGTCGGTCGCATCGCGGTCGGCGCTCGGGCCGATCTCGCGGTCCTGGACGCGCCCTCGTACGCGCATCTGGCGTACCGCCCGGGCGTGCCGCTCGCTCGAACGCTCGACCTCGGTGGCAGCTGACCGCCCCCGGCCTACAAACTCCTGGAGTTGTCGTGCCGCTGGCTGCAAGCTCCTGGAGTTGTCGTGCCGCTGGCTGCAAACTCCTGGAGTTGTCGGGCCGCTGACCTGCAAACTCCTGGAGTTGTCGGGCCGCTGGCTGCAAACTCCTGGAGTTGTCGTCTACTCGATGACGCATCATGGAGCGCGCGACAATTCGTTGACTTGTGAGCGTTGACTCGCGAGCGTCGGCCGCGACTGTCGCCCCCACCGTTCGCCGCGATCGTCGGCAACCGGCTGGCTTACGGCAACAGACCCTGCAAGGTCCCGATCGTGTCGGCGTCCTGCGCCAGCTTGTCCGGGCGGTAGCGCTTCACCCGCGCAAAGCGCAGCGCCACCCCGCCCGGGTACCGGCTGGAACGCTGCACCCCGTCGATCGCGATCTCCACGACGGTTACCGCCTCGACGTAGACGACGTGCCCCGTGCGCCGGCTTTCAATGGTCGGGAAGTACTCCGTCTGCCAGCGCAGCAGCTCGTCGGTCAGCCCCTTGAAGGTCTTACCGACCATGACGAACGCACCAGGCTCGCCAAGCGGCACGGCAGGGTCGCGAGCGCCCAGGTGCAGGTTGCTCAGCCACCCCGTGCGTCGGCCGGAGCCCCACTCAGCCGCCAGGACGACCAGGTCATAGGTGTGGACCGGCTTCACCTTGAGCCACGACTTGCCCCGCCGCCCAGCGGCATACGGCGCATCGAGCGCCTTGACGACAACCCCCTCGTGGCCGGCGCCCAGAGCGGCCGTGGCCAGCTCCGCGGCGCGCTGCGCATCGTCGGTCTCGACTCCGGGCATGGCGTATGGTCCGACGACGGCTGTCAGCAGGCCACGGCGGCGAGACAGCGGCTCGTCCAGCAGGTCGACGCCGTCCGCGTGCAGCACGTCGAAGAACCACGGCCGCAGCAGCTCCTCCCGCGCTCGCTCCTTCCCCACCGGGCTGGCGCCGAAGCGGCTCATCGTCTCCTGGAACGGACGCGGACGCCCTTCCTCGTCCAGCGAGAGCGTCTCCCCGTCCAGGATGAGGTCGGTTCCCGGCAGACCGCGCGCCACCTCGACAACCTCAGGCACGCGGTCTGTGATGTCGGCCAGGGTCCGAGTGAACACCCGCACCCGGCCAGTCGGCCCACCCTCGCGGTGGACCTGCACCCGCGCACCGTCCAGCTTGTACTCCACCGACGCCGGCCCAGTCAACGCGAGCGCGGCGGCGACGTCGGGCGCCGTCGAGGCCAGCATCGGCAGCACAGGGGTGCCGACGGTGAGGCCGATCGCCTCGACGTCGGCTCGGGTCCCGGTCAACGCCCGGTATGCCGTGCCGCCCAGCGACCCGGACAGCATCACCGCGCGCCGCACGGAGGCGACCGGCATACCGGCTGCGGCGGCGACCGCGTCCACCATCAGCCCGTCCAACGCGCCGATCCGCACTTCGCCGAGCATCAGGCGGATCAGCCAGCTCTGTTCTGGCGCAGTTGCCCTCGCCCAGAGCCGTCGCACCGCGTCACGTCGAGCCAGTGCCGACCCGGTCCCGGCAAGAGCAGCCAGGTGGGTGAGCGCCAGGTCCACGTCGGTGATGGTCAGTGACGGCTCATCGGCAGGCGGCACCCCAAGCTCGCTGACCGTCGCCCAGCCGATCCCCAGTCGGCCCTGGCGCAGCCGTGCGGTGAGCATCCCCACTGCGGGCTCGATCTCGTCCGGGTCGAGCCGACCCAGCGCGGCGGCCAGCAGCGCCACCTTGGCGTTACGCCCGGGGACGGCGGCGACGGCCGACGCCGCGTCGACAAGCACCGCGAACGCGGTCAACTGCGCACCAGACGAGCAATGGCCTCCGACGCCTCCGCCAGCTTGGTCTGCTGCTGCTGCCCACCGGCCCGCGCCGCCTCGACGACACAGTGACCGAGGTGCTCGTCAAGCAACCCGAGGGCCACGGACTGCAGCGCGCGGGTCGCTGCCGACAGCTGGGTGAGGATGTCGATGCAGTACTGGTCCTCCTCGACCATCCTGGCGATCCCGCGCACCTGGCCCTCGATGCGGCGCAGCCGCCGCAGGTGGTCGTCTTTGTGTTCGCTGTAGCCATGCACCCGAGAAGTCTAACCCTGATACCCCACAGGGGTATGCCTAGCCCGAAGTTGCGACCTGGACGGAGGTAAAACCGAGCAATGGAGGTGGAACCGAGCGCTCTAGCGCACCTTGATACCTCCACCGGTGGGGTGGACGGAGGTAAAACCGAGCAATGGAGGTGGAACCGAGCGCTCTAGCGCTCAGATATACCTCCATGCGGCGCGGAGCCGGTCGGTGCCCGCCAGACGAGCGTTGCCGCGGTCACCGGCTGCACGTCGCTGCCCTTGGGGCCGGAGACGGACACCGTGTGCAGTCCTGGCTCGAGCGCGTCGAAACGGGCCACGCCGTGGCCGTCCGTGAGCCGCGGACGGCGCCGTGCCACGACCCGCTTGCGCTCGTCCCGCACGGTAACCGTCACCGCTGGTGCGGGGTCGCCTTCGACGGTGACGTCCACCGGGAGACTCTCGGTCGTGAGCACGAGCGTCGGTAGCCCGACCCGCAGGTCCACGGGGGCCAGCACACGTGGACGAGTCGAGCGCGCGCCCAGGATCTCGGTGATCTCATCGAGGACCGGCGCGTTGTTCTGTAGGTTGCCGTGGTTCTCGGCAATCCGCACGATCCGGTTCGTGTCGAGCTCTTGGTCCAGTCCCACCGCGCCGGCCAACGGCACGGTTGCGTCGCCGAAGTCGTTCTGCCCGTGGAAGTCCTGGAAGACCTCCGCGTGCCCGCCGCTGATCCGCACCGTCGTCGCCGTCGGCTGGCGGGTGCCGACGATCATGTGGGTGTCCTCCAGGGGGCCCGCTGCAGCACGCTCCAGCTCCTGCAGGCGGGTGTGGAAGCTCATCGCGTCCGTGACCATGGCGGTGTCGAGCTCGGGCAGGGACGTCTCGGTCGTCTTGGCGAAGTCACTGCCAGTGTCGATGCACGCATACTCCGGCATCAGCTGGAACAGCGCGGGCAGCGACCGCGCAAACGCCGTGAGATCCAGGCTGATCGGCCCGATCCCCTTGTGCACCCCGTTCACGAGCTGGCCCACCGCTTCGGCAGCGCCCCGCCACGGGGTCCCCAGCGTGATGAGCTTGCGGGTGATCTCGGCCCCGCCGCACTCCTGCAGGAACCACCGCGAGACCAGCCCACCCATCGAGTGGGCGATGAGCACGAGCTTGGCGTCGGCATACTCCCCGCCTTGGCTGCGCCACCGCTCCAGCACCGGCTCAATCGTGCTCGCGAGCCGAGCGCCGTTGTACCGGTTGGACAACCGCCAGTCGTAGGAGAACAGGACGAGGTTGCCCTTGCCCTCGTCGTAGCCGAGGCGGCGCAGGTGGGCCGGCAGGGTGTCGTACCCGCGAATCGGCGTCCACAGCCCCGGGATGACGTGCACGTCGCCCATCAGCCCGACCGGCTCGAGGCCGTCGCCGGGGTGCCCGTCACCGATCCCGGCCGGGAGCGCGAAGTCCTTGATGCTCGGACCGAGGCCGGTGGCACCGCGCCAGATCGCGCCGGCGTCCAGGGCCCAGATCAGCTTCTCCGAGGCGGGCCGCTCGCCGTCGCGCAGCCCGAGCGTGCTGCCCATGATCCCCGGCAGGACCACGACGACATCGGTGCTCACCATGTGCCACTCACTCTGTCCTCCTGTCACACCGGCCCGTCACACCGGCCGGTCACACCGGCCCGTCGACCCGGTCCAGGAAAACTCGCACGTGGTGCTCTCCGCTATCGCGCACGAGCGGGACTCGGGTCGGGTGCGGCAGCGGCACGCCGTCGACCTCGATGCGGACCACCCCGCGGGGCCACCCTGGACAGGCATCGTAGACGAGGTGGTACACCGCGTCACCGTGCCGATAGTCAACAGTTGCAGTGGTCCAGTCCGGCGGCAGGCAGGGGTCGACGAGCAGGCTCTCCCCCTCGCGCCGGACCCCGAGGATCGCCTCGAGGCCAGCGCGGTACATCCATCCGCTCGAGCCCGTGTACCAGGTCCAGCCGGCCCGCCCGATGTGCGGTGGCACCGAGTAGACGTCGGCCGCCATGACGTACGGCTCGCCCTGGTAGGTCGCCACGCGGGTGGGCGTGCGGGTGTGGTTGATCGGATTGACGAGCGAGAACAGCCCTGCGGCCTTGTCCTCGCGGCCCAGAGCGGCAAACGCGAGGACCGACCAGGTGGCGCCGTGCGTGTACTGCCCGCCGTTCTCGCGGATCCCCGGCGGGTATGCCTTGATGTAGCCCGGGTCGGGCCACGACTCGTCGAACGGCGGGGTGAACAGCAGCGCCAGGCGGCTTTCCCGGAGAACGAGCTGCTTGTCGACGGCGGCCATGGCGCGCGCCGCCCGGGTGGGGTCCGCGGCACCGGAAATGACGCCCCAGGATTGAGCGATCGAGTCGATGCGGCATTCATCGCTCGCGGCGGTGCCCAGGGGCGTCCCGTCGTCGAAGTAGCCGCGCCGGTACCACGCTCCGTCCCACCCGTGTTCCTCCAGGGCGCGATGCAGCCGGGCCTGCTCGTGCTGGCATCGCGTGACGAACGCGCGGTCCCCACGCGCCCGCGCGAGCGGCAGCACATCCGTGAGCGTGCGGTGCAGGAACCAGCCGAGCCACACACTCTCCCCGTGACCGTGCACGCCGACCCGGTTCATCCCGTCGTTCCAGTCGCCCGTTCCCATGAGCGGCAGGCCGTGTACGCCGGAGCGGAAGGCTCGCTCGACTCCCTTGACGCAGTGGGCATAGAGCGTGTCGGACTGGTCGGACACCCTGGGCAGGAAGAACGACTCGTGCTCGTCCGGACGCAAGGTCGCGCCGTCGAGGTAGGGCACAACTTCGTCGAGCACACCGACGTCGCTGGTGACCTTGACGTAGCGCGCCACTGCCTGCGCCAGCCAGACGACGTCGTCGGAGATGCGCGTGCGCACGCCTGAGCCGTCGCTCGGCAGCCACCAGTGCTGTACGTCGCCCTCGGTGAACTGCCTTGCGGCAGCGCGCAGGAGGTGCGCTCGGGTCAGGTCAGGGTCGACCAGAACAACGGCCATGCCGTCCTGGAGCTGGTCACGGAAGCCGAACGCGCCGCTGACCTGGTAAAACCCGCACCGCGCCAGCAACCGGGCGGCCAGCGTCTGGTAGAGCAGCCAGCCGTTCATGAGCAGGTCAAAGGAGCGGTCGGGCGTGCCGACGTGCACCTGCTCCAGCCGCTCGGCCCACTGACGCTTGACCTGCTCGAGCAGGTCGAGCGGATCCACGGTCCGATGGCGCACGACGAGCTCGCGCGCAGCATCGGCGTCGTGGGCCGCGCCGAGCAGCACCCGGATGTCGTGCGTTTCTCCCGGCTCCAAGGTCACCGTGGCCCGCAGCGCAGCGCACGGGTCGAGGCCAGCGCCGGTCCGGTTCGACAGCGGGCCGCCCTCGAGCACAGCACGCGGCGCCGCGAGAGTCCCCTGCACGCCGAGGAACTCGCGCCGGTCTGCGCTCACCGAGGTCTGCTCCCCGCCCAGGTCGACGAAGACGACTTGGTCGTCGAACTGAGTACTCCAGGGGTTGCTCACGAACAAGGCGCCGCTCGGCTCATCGCGCCAGGTGAGCAGCCTTCGGGCGGTGAGCTCCCGGTTCGTGCCCAGCACGAGGTCGTGGTAGCTGGTCACTGTTACGGTGCGCCGCTCGGAGCTGAGATTGCTGATCTTGAGCCAGCCGACCTTCACCGGGTCATCAGGCGACACGAACGTCACCAGGTCCAGGCGCAGGTCGTCGGTGTCGTGCAGGTATGCCGTGTAGCCGAACCCGTGCCACGCGGTATGCCGGCCGGCCGCAACGGGACTGGCCGTCGGCGTCGCGACGATCCCAGTCGCGTCGTCCCGCACGTAGATCGCCTCCGACGCCAACGCCGTGACCGGATCGTTGCGCCAGGGGGTGATCTGGTTGTCGCGGCTGTTGCGCCACCAGGTGTGGCCGGCGCCCTCGGCGGTAGTGAGGAAGCCGAACTGTTCGTTCGCGATGACGTTGGACCACGGCATCGGCGTGGGCCGGCCCTCGTCGACGACGATGACGTACTCCTGGCCGTCCTCGGAGAACCCGCCGTGCCCGTTCTCGAAGACGAGGGGCTGCGTCCTCGCCTCGACCGGCACGCTCACCCCTGCCGGCACCGCCGTCGCAGGCGGCGGCACCGGCGCGGTCGGCACAGGCGGCAGCTGGCTGGCCAGCTCCCCTCGGCTAGCCCGCACGACCGCGCTTGCCCCGGCGAGGAGCGCTGCCAGCGTCGGCGCGGTCACCTGGTCGGCCTGCACGACGTAGATCCGACCGGTCGAGTCCGGTGATCCGGTACGTTCGCGGATCGAGGAGGCCATCGCCTCCAGCGTCCGGTGCAGGTCCTGCACGTAGCTGGTGGACTCCTCGTTGAGCAGGACGAGGTCGACCGCGAACCGGCGCAGCCGCCAGTACTCGAACGCCCGCACCAGCTGGCGCGCCAGCGGCGTGTCGTCAGGGTGGTCGATGCGCACCACGACGATCGGCAGGTCGCCGGAGATGCCGAGCGGCCACAACGCCGACTGCGGCCCAGCGTCACGCACCAGCACCTCTTGCGCGGGCCGCAGCGCCGGATGCGGGTGGACCACGTGCCCGGCCAGGGTCTGGAAGGTCCCGGCCTCCTCCGCGGTGATGCCCAGGTGCCGCAGCTCGACCTGGCTCTGCGTCCACCCCAGCATGGCCACCCGCTCGAACGCCGCGACGCTGGCGTGCCGGTCGATGAGATCGAGGATCTCCTCGCGGCTGGATGCCGCGAAGGTCCAGAAGTAGACGTGCACCTCTCCTTCGGCCGGAACCCGCAGCCGCTGGGTGAGGGAGAACACGGGATCCAGGACGCTGCCGGTCGTGCCGCTCGGTCCCGAGCCCGGGGTCAGCTGGGCCGGGTTGCGCACGGTGTTGCCCCGCCCCAGGAAGCGCAGCCGGTCGGTCTCGGCTGCCGGCATACCGATTCCGCCCGACTCCACGAAGAGCATATGGCCGGCCCACACCTGCTGGTCACCTGGAGACCGGGTGCGCCGGTGGGCGATGATCGCGGCCTTGTCGGGCAGGTACTCGGTCTGGACGAACAGCTTGGAGAAGGCCGGGTGGGCGTCGTCGTCGCGCGCCGGAGCCAGCACCAGCTCGGCATACGAGGTGAGCGTGACTCGTCGGGCGCGCGGACGCTCGTTGCGGATCGTGAGGCGGCGCACGAGGGCGTCGGACTCGGGCGAGAGGTGATACTCCAGCTCGGTGCTGTAGGGACCCTGCCGGCGACGGAAGACCGCGCGGTCGTCAGCCAGCCGCACATCGCACGGGGAGCGCCCGATCAGCGGCAGCGGCGTGGCGGTCCAGCGCTGCCCGGTCGCCTCGTCACGCAGGTAGATGTGGTCACCGGCGTGCTCGCTCGTCGGGTCGGGGTGCCACCTGGTCAGTGCTGCGCCCTGCCAGCGCAGCTGTCCACCTCCGGCCGGGGTGAGGGTGAGACTGAGCCGGCCGTTGGACAAGAAGTGGATGGCCGGGCCCCACGCCGCCGTGCCGGTGAACGTGCGCTCCTGTGGGGTTGCCAGACCGAACAGGGTGCGCGTGGGGTCGATGAGCTCGCGCCGCCGATGGGTCACCGGGACGTCGCGCGGTGCCCGCTCCTGCAGGAGCAGCTCGGTGGCCCGGATCATCGGCACGGAGTGGAAGCGCGCGCGCATGCGCCCTTTGGTGACCGCGTTGTAGACCGAGACGATGCTCATCCCCTGGTGGTGCGCCATGTAGGAGCGCACCAGCGCGAACCCGACGTCCTTGGGTACCCGGCTGGGCGTGAAGTCCAGCGACTCGTAGTAGCCGTACCGACCCTGGGCGCCGAAGTCGCGCAGCCGCAGGTAGTTGATCGTCGCAGCGACCGGGTCGACCATGGTCGCCAGCCCAGTGGCGTAGGGGGCGATCACGACGTTGTCGGCAAGGCCACGGACGATGCCCAGGCCTGGCACGCCGAACGGCGAGTACTGGTAGGTGAGGCTCAGGTCCCTGGCGTTGAACGCCGCCTCCGATACGCCCCACGGGACGCCGAGCTCCTCGGCATACTCCATCTGGCGGCGCACGACCAGGTGGGCTGTGCGGTCCAGCAGCCCGTCCAGTGGGGCATGCATGACGAGGGGCGGCATGAGGTACTCGAACATCGAGCCGGACCAGGACTGCAGGGCCGCACCGCCGCCTACCGCCGTGACACTCCTGCCGAGCACGAACCAGTGCCCGGTGCGCACGTCGCCTTTGGCGATGGCCAGGTAGCTGGCCAAGCGCGCTTCCGAGGCGAGCAGGTCATAGCAGCTGTCGTCGAGGCGGCCGGACGGCACGTGCAGCCCGATCGAGAGCAGGTTGCGGCGCGCGTCGTAGAGGAAGCCGAAGTCCGTGCCGAGGCACCACCGGGTTGCTTCGGCGGCGCACCAGTCCAGACGCTTCTGCAAGGCCCCGAGCTCGGCGTCCGTGAGGGACTGGTCGCGTCCGAGGCTGTCGACCGACCGCGCGAGCGAGCGGGCCCACACCCGGATCTCCTCCGCCCCCGGGCGCGAGTCCAGCTGGT
>JBIOUP010000153.1:0-2753 GCA_044867305.1 Dermatophilaceae bacterium | reverse complement strand
AGCGACTCGGCCGAGCCGTAGATCGGCACCCGAACCGTGTGGTCACACAACCGGCGCACGTCGGCGCTCATCCCCCACGCCTCGTTGCCGAAGACCCACGCGTGCGGACGGTCGAGGTCGACCTGCGAAAGGCGTCGATCACCGCGCCCATCCGCGCCCAGCACCGCCAAGCCAGCCGCCCGAAGCGCATCGAGCGCAACGGCTGTCGGTATGCCGGTGACGACGGGCACGTGGAAGATCGAGCCGGCACTGGAGCGCACGACCTTGGGGCTCCACAGGTCCACGCTCTCGGTGCTCACGACGACAAGGTCGGCTCCGGCAGCATCCGCCCCACGGACGACGGTTCCGGCGTTGCCCGGGTCGCGCACCCGGCTCAGCACGCACACCAGCCGAGGCGCCCGGGCGAGGGCCGCCTCGAGCGCAAGCTCTGGCACCCGGCATACCGCGAGAACGCCTTGTGGAGTCGGGGTCGCCGCGAGGGCCTGCAGGACCTCCTGCGAGACCAGGTGCGTCCGGGTCCCCGTGCTCGAGCGTGTCTCGAGCGCGGTCACGATGTCGGTATGCCGGTCCCGGGCCGCCTCGGTGAGGTACACGTCGCGGACCCAGCCGGGCCGATGGTGGACGGCTTCGCGAACCGGCTGCGGACCCTCCGCTACGAACAGCCCGCTGCGGACGCGGACCGATCGGCGGGCGAGCGCGGCGACCGAGCGCACCCGGTCGGACCGCGGGTTGGTCAGCGTGCCCACGACTGGCGCGGCATGAGGTCGCGCGGCGCAGTCAGGCGGCGTCGCCAGCCCGCACGGTCTGGGTCGGCACGTTCGCCCGAGACAGCTCGACGAGGGCGCTGAAGGCGGCCGCGTCGTTGACGGCGAGGTCGGCCAGGACCTTGCGGTCGACCTCGACGCCAGCGGCCTTGAGGCCCTGCATGAACCGGTTGTAGGTCATCCCGTTGGCACGGGCAGCGGCGTTGATCCGTTGGATCCAGAGCCTGCGGAAGTCGCCCTTGCGAGCCCGCCGGTCGCGGTAGGCGTAGGTCAACGAGTGCTGGACTTGCTCCTTGGCCTTGCGGTAGAGGCGCGAGCGCTGCCCGCGGTAGCCGCTGGCGCGCTCCAGGGTCACCCGGCGCTTCTTGTGAGCGTTGATCGCCCGCTTCACGCGTGCCACGGGACATGTCTCCTTCGTTGTCGAGTGGATGGGTGCCGGGTGAACCCGTCACCTGGACGGCTCACTTGCGCAGCAGTCGCTTGACGGTCTTGGTGTCGGCTTTGGACACCTCGACATCTCCGGCGATCGAGCGCATCTTCTTGCTCGACTTGCCCTCGAGCAGGTGACGCCCACCAGCCTGCTCGCGCATGATCTTGCCGGTGCCGGTGATGCGGAAGCGCTTCTTCGCCCCGCTGTGCGTCTTCGTCTTCGGCATGCTCGCCGATCTCCTTCGTCTGCTGGTGGGTCAGGCGCGATCCGCGGCTGTGGGCACCCGGGCCGTTGGTGGGCCAGGGACCGGCGCGGCGACCGGCTTGGGCTTCGGCGTTGGGCTGGCGGTGGGCGTCGCAGCCGCCGGCGTGGCAGCGGCCGGCGTGGCAGCGGCCGGCGCCGAAGTGGCCGGTCCCGAAGGGGCCGGTCCCGAAGGGGCCGGTGCCGCCGGTGCCGCAGTAGCCGGTGCCGCCGGAGCCGATGTGCTCGCCGGAGCCGATGCACTCGGAGCCGATGCGGCCTCCGGGGCCGCGTGCACGAGTTCTTGGGCGGGCGCCTCGGTCGTAGTTCTGGCGGCGCTCTCGCGGGCCCGTCGGGCCTCCGCGCGGGCTTCGGACTTCTTCTTGGTCGGCGCGACGACCATGATCATGTTTCGCCCATCCTGCTTGGGCGCCGACTCGACGTACCCCAGCTCACCGATGTCCTCAGCGAGCCGCTGCAGCAGGCGGAAGCCGAGCTCGGGACGCGACTGCTCACGGCCCCGGAACATGATGGTGACCTTGACCTTGTCGCCGGCCCGCAGGAACCGCTCGACGTGGCCCTTCTTCGTGGCGTAGTCGTGCGGGTCGATCTTCGGCCGCAGCTTGATCTCTTTGATGACCGTGTTGACCTGGTTCTTGCGCGCGTCCCTGGCCTTCATGGCGGCTTCGTACTTGTACTTGCCGAAGTCCATGAGCTTGGCGACCGGAGGGCGCGCCATGGGCGCCACCTCGACCAGGTCGAGGTCTGCTTCGGCTGCCAGTCGCAGGGCGTCCTCGACGCGGACGATGCCGACCTGTTCGCCGTTGGGGCCGACCAAGCGCACCTCGGGGACCCGGATGCGCTCGTTGATGCGAGGCTCGCTGATGTGGTGCTCCTTCGTGTTGCGGATAAGGGCTGCTTGACTCCTGGAACGAGAGAAAAGGCTCCTCGTCACCGTCGGTGCGCGAGAAGCCTTCGCAGTCCAGTGTGTATGCCGACCGGCTGCCGACACACACGAAACCCACTGGCACCGGCATAACTGCCGACACCGTCCCGGTAGCCCCGGGAGGGTCCGGACCGACCCGGCGACCTGGCGGTCGGCGCGGGTGGAAGCATCGGCTTCACTTGCACACCGGTCGGGTCCTGGATGGAACACCGATCCGGCTGGTCGCATTCCAGCCTACCAGGGCACGGGGGCTGCGCCCATGGCGGATTCGCCGGGCGCAGCCGTGTTGACCGTTACGAGGGTTCCGCCTCGCCGGTGGCGCTGGTTTACGACGCCGCACGTCCGCGCCGCTGGCTGCAGCGCCAGCCGAGCT
>JBIOUP010000152.1:0-5835 GCA_044867305.1 Dermatophilaceae bacterium | reverse complement strand
GACCTGGCCGGCGCCCGGTACGGCGCCCTGGGTGTGCTCAGCCCCGACGGCCGTGGACTGATGGAGTTCGTCGCGGAAGGGATGACGCCTCGCGAGGTCGCCAGGATGGCCCATCCGCCGCACGGTGAAGGCATCCTCGGCCTGCTCATCAACGACCCGCGACCGTTGCGCCTGGAGAACCTCGCCGACCACCCGGCTGCTGCGGGCTTCCCGGAGGGGCACCCGGTCATGACAACGTTCCTGGGCGTGCCGATCCCCGTGCGCGGCCAGGTGTTCGGCAACCTGTACCTGACCGAGAAGGTCGGCGGTCTGGCGTTCACCGAAGACGACGAGGCCCTCGTGGTGGCGCTGGCGGCTTCTGCCGGCATGGCCATCGAGAACGCCCGCCTCTACGAGACGCCCCACCGTCAGCAGCAGTGGTCCGAGGCTCTCGGAGAGATGAGCCAGGTGCTGTTGTCCGGCCACAACCAGCGAGACGCCTTGAGCGTGTTGGTGAGCCGGGTGAAGTCCGTCGCAGAAGCCGAGATGGCCGCGGTGGCGTTGGTCGACGAGGAGAGCGGCGGCCTGGCCCTGGAAGCGGTTACCGGACCTGACGAGCGGGGCAGCGCCTTCGTCGGGACGGCGCTCACAGCCAGCCATTGGTTCGAGGTGCTCGAGACGGGCGAACCGCTGCTGCTGTTCTCCAAACCGGGTGAGTCGGTGGCCGACCCGCCCGCCGGGCTGCTGCGTGAGGGTGCCGGCCTGCCCTTGCACGGCCAGACCGCGATCGTGCCGATGACCGTGGGTGAGCACGCGGTCGGTCTGCTCATCGTCGGTTGGGGCGAAGGGGAGGGGCACGTGGCCTACGACGCGGCCGAACCGCTGAAACGGTATGCCGACCAGGCGGCTCTCTCGCTCACTGCGGCCACCGCGCAGCGCGCCGAAGCCCGCATGGGGCTGTTCGCCGACCGGGAGCGCATCGCCCGCGACATGCACGACGTCGTCATCCAGCGCCTGTTCGCCACTGGACTCGGGTTGCAGTCGGCCGGCCGCGTGGCGACGCATCCGATGGTGCAGTCCCGACTGACCGAAGCGGTCGACGAGCTCGACCTGGCGATCAAGGACATCCGCGCGACGATCTTCCAGCTACACCAGGGCAGCCACGTCGCGCTGGACACCGAGATCCGCCAGCTCGCCGACCAGTTCACCGAGCCGCTCGGGTTCGCTCCCGAGGTGTCAGTGGAAGGTTCGCTGGCGAATGTGACCGACCCCCTGCGGGCCGACCTGCTTGCCGTCATCCGCGAGGGCCTGTCCAATGTCGCTCGGCACGCCAAGGCGTCAGCGGTCTCGATCGACGTCCGGGCCCGCGACGGTCGGGTTGACCTGTTCATCAGGGACGACGGCCGGGGGCTGCGCGGCTCCAACCGGCGCAGCGGCCTGAGCAACCTGCGGGGCCGAGCCGAGGCGCACGGCGGCTCGCTGTCGGTGGAGTCACGTCACCGCCAGGGCACGGCGCTGACCTGGTCAGTGCCCCACGACGGCTAGCCGCGACCGGGTCTTCGCTCCTCGAGAGGGCAGTAGATGCTGCTATTCAGGGGGTTGATAGCAGCCTCTAGTGACCTTCCGGTGGAGGGGTTCGGACCTGGATGCCGGGTTTGCTGCAGGAAGCGCCGCAGGAACACCACTACCCGCCGGTACGTTCCTTGACAAGGGCCATCGCGCTGAGCGAGGGCGAGCACATAAGGGGACAGTGGATCGTGGGATTCTTCGACAGGCTCTTCGGGCGGACGGAGATGGCACCCGTGCCAGCAGGGCGCAGCGGTGCCGTCACGGCATACGCGCCGCCGCGCCGGACTGCTGGGCCACCCACGCCGCAAGACTCGACGACCGGGGCGACGGCGCAGGACCAGGCCGCCATCGCGCGCTACCGCTACCTGCTGCGCACTGCGCCGCCGGAGCGGATCGAGCAGGCGCACGCCGAGGCGTTCGCCCGACTGACACCGCAGCAGCGCCAGGCCATCTTGGCCGAGATGACGCGCACGCTGCCGCCGGAGGAGGATCCGCGGGTCGATGAGCCGCAGGCCATGGCGCGTGCCGCCACCCGGGCCGAGATGGCGCAACCGGGCTACCTGCAGAACACTTTCGGGCGACCGGGGATGGGCTTGGGCGGGATGTTCGCCGGGTCGATGCTCGGCACCATTGCGGGAGTGGTCGTCGGGTCGGCGCTGGCCGATGTGCTGCTGGGCGGCTTCGAGCACTCTCCGGAGGCCGCCGAAGCGGTGGGCACGGCGCCTGAGGTGACGGACTCAGATGCGGCGCAGGCAGATTCGGCCGACGACCCGGCATACGATGCTGGCGTGCCGGCGGACTCGAGCGCTGACTACAGCAGTGATTTCGGAGGCGACTTCGGAGGCGACTTCGGCGGGGACTTCTTCTGAGTCGAAGCTCAGCGCTGGCTGAGGTCTTTGGTGGCCGCAGCGGCAAGTCCTACGACCTCTCGGCGTTGTTGCCGGAGAGTATGCCGCCCCACGTGTGAGCACACTGCGTCGACCCGGCGCGTCCTTGCCTCAACGGCGGCCACGGCCACCGGGGGAAAGGCCCCCGGCTCAGAGCCACCTTCGCCCTCTACCGGCCCGCAGCTGGGCGTTGCGCCCCTGGCGGCTGATATGTACCGCTTGGCCGAGCCATGGCGCTTCGGTGGCGTCGGTGAGGCGTGCTCGGGCCTGCCCTAAGCCGATGGGGGCGATCCCTAAGGCCCCGGGGCTAGGCATTGAGGTAAGAGGCGGATGTGCCCGGTTCGTCCGGCATGCACCCTGAACAGGATCGCGCAACCGGCGCGGCAGACCCTGTGAAAGGACGAGCAAATGACACCCAGCAAGGTTCGGCGTGCCGTCGGAGTGACGTGCGCTGCGGCCGCGTTGTCGACCGGCGCGCTCATGGCAGCCGCGAGCCCGGCCGAGGCCGCCAACGTCACCATCTTCATCAAGCTGGAGGTTCGCCACAGCGGCCAGGTGGCTGAGGTTTGGGACTGGTCGCAGGCCAACCAGGCCGCCGTGAACCAATGGCCGTGGCACGGCGGCCCCAACCAGCAGTGGGAGAAGATCTTCGTTACCAGCACCTCAACCGGCCCCAACACGCCCGACTTCATTCTCAAGAACCGCAACAGCGGCAAGTGCCTCGACGTCGAAGGCGGCATCTCGACGGCGCCTTCCACGCCGCTGGTGCAGGCTGACTGCGACAACACGGCGAGCCAGCGGTGGTACACGCACAAGATGGCGGACAAGGGCCTGCTCTCCGGCAAGGGCTACCGCTACTACTTCAACCGCAACAGCGGCATGGTGATCGACGTCGGCTACGCCTCGCATGAGGCGGGCGCTCGGCTGTACCAGTACCCAGCCAAGCCGCTCTACGAGGCCGACAACCAACTCTGGAACGAGGACTTCGGCGGGGTCGGCTGACCGCGCTGGCGCCCTCCGCAGTCGTGTCTACCTCAGAGGTCGACCCTTGCCCGGGCCGGGTCAAGCGCCCGGGCGGGGTCGATCGGTGCGGTCCCGGGCGTCCGGCGCCGGCGGACCCATTTGTCGAGCTCGACGACGATCGGCACGATCAGAGCCAGCCCGAGGCAGGCCAGCCACTGCGAGCCGGTCAATGACTCGGTCATCAGTATCCGCTGCATGACATTCAGCTCGGTGGCCAGGATCAACAGGACAACCGGGATGGCCAGGATCTTCACGGCATACAGAACCGGTTCGGAGAGCCCGCTCGTCGGGTCGCGGCGCATGACGAGGCCGCTGAGGATCGTGCCCAAGCCCAGGACGACGAAGCTCATCGTCATGGAGTCGGTGGCGTGGTCAGTGGCCGGCTTGTCGGGCCCGACCACGAGGGGCACGAGGGAGACCAGGAAGAGCACGAGGCCGTAGAGCACCCAGCGCACGATGGCGGTCCGGTTGGTGATGGGCAGGTTGGGGTCGCGAGGCGGGCGTTGCATGATGTCGGGATCACCGGCATCGAACGCGATGACCATGACCGGAAACACCGCGATGAAGAAGTTGAGGAAGAGCACCATCATCGGGGTCATCGCGACGCCCTGGTTGATGTTGAACGCGGTCGCCGCGAGGAACAGGAACACCAGCGACAGCAGCTGGGTCATCTGGTAGCGGATGAACGAGACGACCTTGGCGTAGACGGTCCGGCCGATCTCGACGGCGTGGACGAGGGTGCCGAAGTTGTCGTCGGTGAGGATCATCCGCCCGGCCTGCTTGGTGACCTCGCTGCCGCTGCCCATCGCCACGCCGATGTCGGCCTGTTTCAACGCGGCAGCGTCGTTCACGGCGTCGCCGGTCATGGCCACGATCAGCCCGAGGTTCTGCATGACCCGGGCCAGCCTCAGCTTGTCTTCCGGTGTCACCCGGCCGAACACGTGCAGCTGTGGCAGGCGTCGGGCCAGCTCCTCGTCGGACATCCGCAGCTCGGCGCCGCTGATTGCCCCAGGCCCGAGGCCGAGGGACTGACCAATCGCCCGCGCGGTGACGGCGTGGTCCCCGGTGATCATCCGCACGTCGATCCCGGCGCCGAGGGCGATCCGCACGGCATCCTTGGCCTCCGGGCGCAATGGGTCGATGATCCCGACCATGGCCACGAACGACAACTCGTGGGTGAAGCTCATGGGGTCGCTGATCGCCGCGGAGACCTCTGCCTCGTCGATGAGACGGGCGGCGAAGGCGAGCACACGAAGCCCGTTCTCGGCGAGCCGTTCGTTGGCCGCCTCGATGCCTTCGCGTGACTGCCCGATCGGCACCGTGCCGATAAGCGGCCCACCTGCCTGCGAGCAGCGGGCCACGACCACGTCGGGGGCACCCTTGACCAGCTCGATGACCTGCGTGCCGCCCTCGACCGGCACGCGGTGGAACGTGGCCATGAACTTGTACTCGGAGTCGAACGGAACCTCGGCCAGCCGCGGGTAGGTCCGGCGGGTTTCTTCCGCGTCGACGCCCAGCTTGGCAGCCAGGACGACCAGCGCCGCTTCGGTTGGGTCGCCGACGACCTCGCCGGCATCGGACACGGTCGCATCACTGTCGAGGACGAGCGCGTAGGCCAGCCTGGTGAAGTCGGGCACCGGCGTGCCAGCCACCGACAGAATGGCCCCAGTCTTGCGGTACCCCTCACCTTCGACGGAGAACCAGGTGTCGCCGGCATACAGCTCGGACACCATCATCTGGTTCATCGTCAGGGTGCCGGTCTTGTCGGTGTTGATGGCGCTGGTCGAGCCGAGGGTTTCCACGTCGGTGAGGTTCTTCACGACGGCCTTGGCCTCGGCCAGCTGCTTGGCGCCGTAGGACAGCAGCGCAGAGACAAACGTCGGCATACCCGTCGGGATGGCCGAGATCGCCATGGCCGTGCCGAGCAGCAGCACGTCGCCAGCCTTCATCCCGCGCGCGAGCCCCACCACGACGATGACCGCGACCGCGCTCCAAGCGATGATGCCGAGCACCTTGGTGAGCGAGTCCAGCTCGCGCTGCAGCGGCGAGCGGCTGCGGGTCACCGACGTGAGCATCGTGGCGATCTGGCCCATCTGGGTCTGCATGCCGGTGGCGGTCACGACGACCGAGGCGGTCCCACGGGTCACCGACGTGCCCTGGAACAGCATGTTGGACCGGTCGCCAAGCGTGACGTCCTGGTCGGGGAGCACCCCCGCGTCCTTGGGGATCGGGGCGCTTTCGCCGGTGAGCGCCGCCTCCTGGGTCTCCAGAGTAGCCGAGCGCAGGATCCGGCCGTCGGCCGCGACGATGTCGCCGGGCTCGACCTGCACCAGGTCGCCCGGGACGATGTCGACCGCCGGCACTTGGAGCAGCTGGC
>JBIOUP010000151.1:0-13432 GCA_044867305.1 Dermatophilaceae bacterium | reverse complement strand
GTGAATGGGCATCCCGTCGTGGGCACGCCCAAGACCAAGCGCGGCACGCGGCTCGTGCCGATAGACGAGCTAACGGTCGAGATGCTTCGTCTTCATCGGAAGGCGCAGCTCGCCGAGCGGTCCGCGTGGGGGGACGCCTGGAAGGACTCCGGCCTGGTGTTCACCCGCGAGGACGGAACTCTAGTACGCCCCGAGTACGCCACGCGACGTTTCCAGGCCCTCGCCGCTCGACTGGGCCTACCAACCATCCGGCTGCACGACTTGCGCCATACCCACGCCAGCCTCGCGCTGGCTGCCGGCGTCGAACTCAAGGTGGTGTCCGAACGCCTCGGACACTCCCAGATCGCGGTCACGGCCGATCTGTATACCCAGGTCCCACGCGACGTGGGACAAGCCGCCGCAGAGAAGATCGCCGCCGTGCTACGCGGCAGGGGCGAAGCACTTCCTGCATCATCCCTGCAGCAAACCCCCAATGATGACGCAGAACCACCAAAGCATGACCCCAAACGAGCGCGGCCTCCTCCCGCATTCCTGCAGGTCAGCGAACTGCAGGGCAAGGCGGTGAACGGAGCCGACGAGGGGACTCGAACCCCTAACCACCTGTTTACAAGACAGGTGCGCTGCCAGTTGCGCCACGTCGGCAATGCGCGGGCGCGCAGGCC
This sequence comes from Dermatophilaceae bacterium, assembly GCA_044867305.1. Lineage (GTDB taxonomy): Bacteria > Actinomycetota > Actinomycetes > Actinomycetales > Dermatophilaceae > Phosphoribacter. The sequence goes on along the minus strand of JBIOUP010000151.1, from coordinate 12,770 downwards.
CGAGCATCACGGCTCACGAGCCTATCCGTCGGCCGACAGCGGCTGGGTGGCCCGCACTCGACGAGTGCTGGGCCACCCCGAGACCGCGGGTCACGCTGGCAGGTGCAGCACCTGGCCCACGTAGATCAGGTTCGCGTCCTTGACGATCGATGTGTTCGCGGCATACAGGGCCTGCCACCCACCGGCGACGCGTAGCGAGGCCGCGAGGCCGGAGAGGGTGTCGCCGGCCTTGACCGTCACCGTGCCGGACGTGGCGGTAACTGTCCCCTTGGGGGTGGCCGCCTTCTTGCTCACCGTGGCCTTCTTGGTGACCTTCACCGTTGCCTTCTTGGGGGTGGTGGTCGCCTTCGCCGGTGTGCTCCGGGTGGTCGAGCGGGAGGCGCTCGAGCCGCTGCGAGCGCCGCACGTCGGCCAGGCGCCGATGCCCTGACCGGCGAGAACGCGCTCGGCGACGGCGATCTGCTGCTCGCGGCTAGCCCCGCTCGCTGACGAGCTGTAGGAACCGCCGCCGTACGCGCGCCATGTCGAGGACGAGAACTGCAGGCCGCCCGAGTAGCCGTTGCCGGTGCTGATGGACCAGTTGCCACCGCTCTCACACTGGGCAATGGCGTCCCAGTTGGGGTCGGCGCTGGCCGTGGAAGCGCTGGCGATGCCGGCCCCGGCGGCAGCCAACGCGGTTATGCCGACACCCGCCGTGCGGCGGGCCAGCTTCGTACGGGTGCGGGGCATCGAGTGCTTGCTGAGATAGCGCAAAGAAACGTCCTTCCTGACGGCGCGCCTGCGAGGTTAGCTGTCGGGTTCGGGCTGTCAGGTTGCCCGGCCGTCCGGGACGGCTTCACCCCAAGGGTCACATTCGGGCCCAGGTCGGGTTCCCCGCCCTCGTCATTCCCCGCCGGACGGTCCGGCGCGACGTCCGCTGACGAGGCTGGGCGCGGGCGGACGCGGGGCACTGCTTGAGATCACAAAGCTCAGTCTGTACCGACCGAGCCAGATCCACGGTAAGCGCTTGGACCGCCCTGCGCCAAGCCCGCGCCGTGATCTTTCTGTGACCTTCGCTACCCCGACTCAGCGTCGCGGGCCCAGCAGCGCGTCCGGCGCCCCAGCCAAAGGCCACCAGATTGGCACGCCGCCCCGCAAAACCGACCAGGTCACCGCCAGTATCGCCAGCACCACCAGAACTGCAACCATGAGCGTGGTCCCGAGCCCCGGCCGGGCGACGCCACGCACGACGGAGCGCGAGCCACGTCGCAGCGATGCTCCGCCTGGCCCCCACCAGCCCATCAGCACGGCGACCAACCCGCCGGCTGCCAGAGCCAGCGCGCTGCCCGGCGCCAGGGCTGCCCCAGTTAGGGCCGACAGCACCAGAGCCACACAGAAGGCCGTCGCAACACCCACCAGCACGGGGAGGAGCACCCCGAAAACCGTCGCGGCGGCCGCGGCGATCACGTGCCATGGGCCGAGCGCCACTGCCCTGGGCACATCGCTGCGCCGGTGCCCGTGCTGCCAACGCCTTCGCACGACCGCCGTCATGGATCGGTCAGCCACCCTGGCGAGCCAGCACCACGCCACTGCCGCGAGCAGGGCGACAACGGGCGCGAGGGCGGCCACGGCGGCCAGCGCCGCTGCCAGGGCCATCAGGGTGCCGCTGCGGCCGGGTCTGCCGATCCTCGGGTCCGGCTGGCCGGGGCCGCCCGCAAGAACCTGGCCGTCGCTCTCGGCCTGTGGCGGCTGAGCCCCGGGGGGCGAGCCCGGCGGGGGTGCCCACGTGGCCGCTGCGGGGCGGGTCGGGGCCGCCCCTGCCAGCCCCGCCCTGGATGGATCGCCCTGGCCGAGGACTTCGGTATGCCGTGCGCTCACCACTTCGGTGGGTGGGGTCAGCCCGTCGCCTGCCGTGCCGCCTCGCCCGCCAGGCACGACGCGCAGCACTGCGCCCGAAGGCGGGCTCACGGCATACCGCTCGACGGCTGCCAGCACCGTGCGGACGGGAGGGCGGTCCTGCGGACGGGGCGACAGCGCGGCGGCCAACAGTGGCTCGAGCCTCCCGTCGACGCCGTTGAGGTCGACCTCCCCGCGCCGGACCCGCGACAGCACGACCTCCATGGGGCCGCGGCCGAACGGCGGGCGCCCGGTTGCCGCGTAGGTGAGCGTGGCGGCCCAGCCCCACCAGTCGGTTGCCTCGGTGACCTCGGCTCCCTCGATGACTTCAGGCGAGAGATAGCCGGGCGTGCCCATGACCAGGCCGGTGCTCGTGAGCCGAATGTCGTCGGCGATGTGGGCAATGCCGAAGTCGATGAGCACCGGTTCGCCGTCGTCTTCCAGCAGGACGTTGGCCGGCTTGATGTCGCGGTGCACGACCCCGACGGAGTGGATCGCCTCCACGGCCGTGACCAATCCGCGCCCGAGCGTCACCAGCTCGGCGCCGCGCAGTGGGCCACGTTCGTCGACAACACAATCCAGCGGTGGCCCGGCGACGTAGCGGGTGACCAGGTAGGGACGATCGCCGTGGATGTCCGCGTCGATGACCGCCGCCACGCGCCCGTGCCGGACGCGGGAGAGGGTGTCGAGCTCGCGCGCGAGGCGAGCCCGCGCCCCGGCGTCGTGGGCGACGTGGTCCCGCAGCACCTTGATGGCGACGGCGCGTCCGCTCGGGTCGAGAGCGAGGTAGACCTCGCCCATCCCGCCCTCGCCGATCCGGTTGACCAGCCGGTAAGGGCCGAGACGCTCGGTCACGCGCGTAGGCAGCTCCACCGGCGGGCGCGTGGGGACTCCGTCGTCCCCACGCGGCAGAAGTGACATGCGACTACGGTAAGCGAGCGCGGCCCGGGAAGCCCGCTGTCGAGCGTGTTTACTGCTGGATGTAGCCGACGAGCTGGTCGCGCTCGGACTGCAGCATGTTGATCCGGTGCTTGACGACGTCGCCGATACTCACGATCGCGTAGAGCTCTCCGCCCGTGGTCACGGGCACGTGGCGGATTCGCTGGTCGGTCATGGTCTGCGCCAGGGACTCCACCTCGTCCTTGGGCTCACAGGTGGTGACGGCGCTGGTCATGATGGCGCTGACCGGCCCGCTCAGGATGTCGGCGCCGCTGCTGTGCAGGTGGCGCACGACGTCGCGTTCGCTGACGATTCCGGCGACGGTCTTGCCGTCCTCGCTGACGACCAATGCCCCGACGGAATGCTCGGCGAGCATCTCGAGCAGCCGGGTGACCGTCTCGTCCGGGCGGATAGTGACCACGCCCGTGCCCTTACCGCGCAAAACGTCTGAGATTCTCATGCGAAGAGGGTAGAAGGCCGGGGCCCGGCGCGCCAGGCGCGATGCGGCACGATTGACGTGCCGGAGGTACGGGCAACGTCCTTTACGCCGGATCGTCCGGGACGTTCCTGCCGGTGAAGGAGCACGTGAAGATGGCCACCGTGACGTTCGAGAACGCCACCCGTCAGTATCCGGGCAGCCCGGCCCCCAGCGTCGACAGGCTGAGCATCGACATCGCCGACGGCGAGTTCCTCGTCCTCGTCGGTCCCTCCGGGTGCGGCAAGTCCACCGCCCTGCGCATGCTGGCCGGCCTCGAAGAGGTCAACAGCGGTCGCATCCTCATCGGAGACCGCGACGTCACCCACCTGTCCCCCAAGGATCGTGACGTCGCCATCGTCTTTCAGAACTACGCCCTCTACCCACACATGTCCGTCGCCGAGAACATGGGCTTCGCCCTCAGGATCGCCGGCGTCGAGCAGGATGAGATCGACAAGCGCGTCGATGAGGCGGCCAAGATCCTCGAGCTCACCCAGTACCTCGATCGCAAGCCGAACGCGCTCTCCGGTGGGCAACGCCAACGAGTCGCCATGGGCCGGGCCATCGTGCGCTCGCCCCAGGTGTTCCTCATGGACGAGCCATTGTCCAACCTCGACGCCAAGCTGCGGGTGCAGACGCGAAGTCAGATCGCCCGACTCCAGCGGCGCCTGGGCGTGACCACGGTCTATGTCACCCACGACCAGACCGAGGCGATGACCATGGGCGACCGCATCGCCGTGCTGAGCGAGGGGGTGTTGCAGCAGGTTGACCAGCCCCGCGAGATGTACGAGCACCCGGCGAACGTCTTCGTCGCCCGGTTCATCGGGTCGCCGCCCATGAACCTGCTGACCCTGCCGGTCGTCGACGGCGGTGTCCGCTTCGGCAACCTCAGAGTCGACCTCAGCCGCGACACTCTCTCGCAAGCCGGTGACCGGGTCATCGTGGGAGTGCGTCCCGAAGATGTCGAGCTGACGGACAACCCGGAGGGCTTGGGCCTGGTCATCGACGCAGTCGAGGAGATCGGCGCCGACGCATACCTCCACGCCACGCCACAGGACCGGCAGATCCAGCTCGCGGACGCCGAGGATGAGGGCGCCAAGGCGTTCATTGCCCGCTTCGACGGCCGCCGGCCTCCCGACGTGGGCCAGACGGTCTACGTCTACCCCAGGCTCGACCACCTGCACGTGTTCGACCCGCACGTCGGCGTGCGGATCAACGGCTGACGCCACGGTATGCCGGTGCCGGAGCGTGCGACCATGGCCAGCGTGAGCCTCGAGATCACCTCGGCCCGGCCGGACCCGGCTCTGCTCGACCTGCCGTGGTCGCTCCCCCTCGAGCAGTGGCCAGCCGACACCCTGGCGGCGCTTCCGCGCGGTATCTCCCGGCACGTCGTGCGGTTCGTGCGCCTGTCCGGGCGAGTCATCGCGGTCAAGGAGATCAAGGCCGAGCTGGCCGAGCGAGAGTACGGCATGCTGCGCTCGCTCGGGCGATTGGACCTGCCGTGCGTGGAGCCGTTCAGCGTCGTGCACGGACGGCTCGCCCGAGACGGCAGCCCTCTGGACGCCTGCCTGGTCACCCGCCATCTGCAGTTCTCCTTGCCCTACCGGGCCCTCTACTCCCAGACGCTGCGGCCCGACACGGCCGGACGCCTCGTCGACGCCCTCGCCGTGCTGCTGGTCAAACTGCACCTCAACGGGTTCTGGTGGGGTGACGTCTCGCTGTCCAACACGCTGTTCCGCAGGGACGCAGGCGCGTTCGCGGCATACCTTGTCGATGCCGAGACGGGGGAGCTGCACCCGTCGCTGTCCGATGGGCAACGTGAGCACGACCTGGACATCGCCAAGGTGAACATCGCCGGGGAGCTCATGGACCTGCACGCGGGTGGTCTGCTGGAGGAGCACACCGACCCGGTCGAGACGGCGGTGCAGATCGTGGCGCGGTATCGGTCGCTGTGGGCCACACTCACCGCCGTCGAGCGCTTCGAGACCGGGGACCGCTGGCGGGTCGACGAGCGGATTCGCCGGCTCAACCTGCTGGGGTTCGACATCGACGAGCTGTCCATGACAACGGACATCGACGGGCTGTCGATCCAGATTCAGCCCAAGGTCGTCGACGCCGGCCACCACTCGCGGCGGCTGCTGCGCCTCACCGGCCTGGACGTCGAGGAGAACCAGGCCCGTCGCCTGCTCAACGACCTGGATTCCTTCCGCGCCGCCAGCGAACGCCAAGGTGACGACGAGGAGCTGGTCGCCCACGACTGGCGGGTCAATGTCTACGAGCCGACGGTCCGAGCCGTCCCCCGCGAGTACACCAGCAAGCTCGAGCCCGCCGAGGTGTTCCACGAGGTGCTCGAGCACCGGTGGTATCTCTCGGAACGGGCCGGTTCGGACATCCCGATGAGCCAGGCGATCGTCGACTACATCCGCACCATCCTTCCCGCCAAGCCGGAGGAACGGGCCGTCCTCGGCGTCGACACCGTGCAGATGCCGGTCATCGCCAAGCTCGCCGACGACTGACGCCCAGCGCGGTTCGCGTCCACCCGGAGCTGTAAAGACCGCAAGCGCCAGACCTTCGCCGACAAGGTCAGGTCAATCGTCCTCGTCGTGGGCGGCTAGGTTGGAGCCCTCGGTACCGCTAGAGCACGGGGAAGCCATGACCTCGACCACGCCCGACCCTAACCAGCAGGCCGCTGCCGCCCCGCCGCAGCCTGGCGGCCAGCCGCCGCCCCAGTTCCCAGGCACCGCCCCGCAAAGTGGCGCCCAGGGGCCTCCACCACCGCCGCCTCCACCGCCAGCCGCGCCCGGACCGGCATACCAGGGTGCTCCGGCCGACGCGGGGAGCGGCGGGGCAGGCTACGGGCCGCCCCTACCCGCCGGCGGGTACCCGTACTCGCAGCTGCCGCCACAACCGGGCTACGGCGCCTACCCCGGCCAGTACCAGGGGGCTCAGCCCGGATACCCCGCAGCGACGCCCACTGACGCCTGGGGTCGCCCCCTGGCGCACTGGGGCAACCGCGTCGTCGCGACGCTCATCGACTACCTGTACACCCTGCCGGGGCTGGTCCTCGCCATCATCGGCGCGACGCTGGCCGCTGCGAATGCCCAGACGGTCTCGCGCACCGGAGTTGTCATCAACCGCGGTAACTCCGGGCTGGTGGCCTTCGGCGCCATCCTCGCCATCATCGGAGCCGTTGCCTACCTGGTCGTCTGGATATACAACCTGTTCATCGTCCAGGGCCGCACGGGTCAGTCGTGGGGCAAGCGGCACATCGGCCTGCGGATCATCCACGAGCACACCGGCGTGCCGCTGAGCATGGGCATGAACTTCGTGCGCCAGCTGTGTCACTACATCGACGGCATCCTGTATCTGGGCTACCTGTGGCCGCTGTGGGACTACAAGCGTCAGACCTTCTCGGACAAGATCATGACCACTCTCGTGATCAAGGAGCGCTGAACCAGGGGCCTGCCTAGCGGGGCCGGTCCTTGTACCGCACCCGCTGGGGGGGCGGCTCGATCAGCGCCTGCCCGAACAGCAGCACGACGAACAGCAGGAACGTCACCACGTGCACGCCGGTGCACCACAAGCAGATCGCGTGGATCTTGAACAGCTCTGCCCACACCAGGTAGAACACCATGACCAGCCCGAGGGACGCGCCGGACAGGCGCAGCCAGTCGAACGTGCGCCCCGGCCGACGGAAGAACCGCGGCAGGCACAGCACCGTCATCCCGGCGAAGTAGCCCAGGCCGAGCGGCGCGACCGGGATGCCGAACAGCTTCGACCATGCGCTCTCGGTCACCTTCGTGCAGTTGAAGGTCTCTCCTTCGGGGCAGATCAGCGCCGTGGTGGTCTGGAGGGTGTCATAGGTGAGGTATGCCGAGAAAACCAGCCCCAGCAGGCACAACGTCAGGGCGGTCGGAGCAAGCCAACGCGGGACGCCGCGTTGCGCTGGAGGCCGCGCGGTCGGTGTGGTCTTGGTCATGCCGACCTCATCCCGCTGACACTTTCGCGGCCGCTGCGACGACACCGGGCGAGGTGCACACGTTGCCCGGCTGCTGGTTGGTCAGCTTGCAGATCTGGGCGGTGAGCACGTTGGCGCTGCCGTTGATGCCCTGGGCGGTCGGCGTGCTGGGATCGGACAGCGCGTCGGCGATCTGGGCCTGGGTCTTGTCGAGGATGGGCTTGGAGTCCCACTGGGCACCGGCGACGATCGAGGTCCCGCCGAGGGTCATCCACGGGATGGCGCCCTTGCTGCGCGCGTCGACGTAGGGCGGCGACGCGTACTTGTCGAACAGGGCCTGGTCCTCGGCGTCGAGGGTGTCCAGCGGTTTGAACTGGCCGTTGGACATCTCGTTCGTGGCGGTCTCGTAGCCGGTCCAGGACAGGTACTGGCTCGTGTAGGTCGCGCCGTGGAAGGTGACCGTGGGCGTGTCCGGGTTGGTCTCCGGGGCCGGCGCCGACCACGCTGCCTGCAGGTTGCTCCACGTGCCAAACCGGGACAGGGCCACGACCACCGGCCAACGCTCACTCGCGCAGAACGGGCAGTACTCCGCCCCGACGTAAAGGATCCGCGGCTTGCCGTCGCGGGTGAGAGCCGGTGCGTCGATCGTCTTCGGAGGGTTCGACGAGGTGCCCACGCCGACGGCGTCCAAGGCCGACGCCGGGACCGTGGTGAGCTTGGTGAAGGTGGCCTGGTCGAGTGGGACGGGACGCTTGGCCCCGCTGGCGGTGGTGCTGGTGCTGTTGTTGCTGCCCTGCAGGGCGACGACGACGAGTCCCCCTGCTACGAGCAGCACCACGGCGACCACGGCGACGGCGAGCAGCAGCCTTCGGCGTCGCTCCTGACGAGCCTGCGCCACGCGCAGCTCGGCCAGCCGCGCGTTCTGCGCTCGGGAACTCTTGCCCACGTCCTGCCTGCTTCCTGTCCCGGGGTGGGTTCAGCCATGGTAACCGGGCCGCCTTGGGCCGGTTCAGGCAACCGTTCGAGCCCGGCTCACTTCGTACAGCGCGATCCCGGCGGCGACCCCCGCGTTGAGCGACTCCATCGGCCCGGCCATGGGTATAGCCACAATCTGGTCACAGGTCTGGGCGACGAGCCGGGAGAGGCCCTTGCCTTCCGAGCCGACCACCAGCACGAGCGGGCGGTCGGCCAGCTCGAGCGCTGGTAGGTCGATCGCGCCGCCCATGTCCAGGCCGACCACGAAGAACCCGGACTTCTGGAAGTCACCCAGCGCCCGCGTGAGGTTGGTCACCCGGGCAACCGGGACGCGGGCGGCGGCCCCAGCCGAGCTCTTCCAGGCGCCGGCCGTCATGCCGGCCGAGCGTCGCGCGGGCAGCAGCACACCCTGCCCGCCGAAGGCGGCCACGGAACGCACGACAGCGCCGAGGTTCCGCGCATCGGTCACCCCGTCGAGGGCGACAACGAGGGCAGGTCCGAGCGCCTGCGGGTCCTGCAGGTCCGCTGGATCGGCATACTCGAACGGCGGCACATGCATGGCCAGTCCTTGGTGCACCGCTCCCCCGGTGATCCGGTCCAGCTCACCACGCGGTGTCTCCAGGATCGGTATGCCGCGCTGGGCCGCTGTCTTGAGCGCCTCCCTGACCCGCTCGTCGGCTTCGACGCGCCCCGCGACGTACATCGTCTGCACCGGCACCCCAGCGCGCAGCGCCTCCACGACCGCGTTGCGGCCGGCGACGACTTCGGTTGTCGCCTTGGTGCGCCGGGCCACCCTAGGGGACGCACCGGCATACCGGCTGGGTCTGGTGTCACGTGACTTGGCGCGGCGGTGCGCCGGATGATGCTCGCGGTCGACTGCTTTGGGCGTTGGCCCCTTGCCTTCCAGGCCCCTGCGGCGCTGGCCCCCCGAGCCCACCGCGGGCTCTTTCCCTCGCTTGCGGACGGCCCCTCGGCGCCGCGAGCTGCCGGGCACCTCAGCCCTCGCCGAGGTCACGACGGGCCAGGCTCCAGCGAGGGCCGGACGTGGTGTCCTCGATGGCGATGCCGGCGGCGGTCAGTTGGTTGCGGATCGCATCAGCGGCGGTGAAGTCCCTTGCGGCCCGGGCCTTTTCGCGCTGCGCGAGCTGGGCGGAGACGAGGGAGTCCAAGGCGGCCATCGCGTCGGCCTGGCCAGGGGTCGACCCGCCGTGCCAATGCTCGGCGAGCGGGTTGACGCCGAGAACCTCCGTCATGGCGATGACCGAGGCGGCGAGCTCGACGGCCTGTTCGTGGTCGTGGACGTCGAGCGCCGCGTTGCCGGCTCGCACCGTCTCATGGACCACGGCCAGCGCCCCCGATACGTTGAGGTCGTCGTCCATGGCCTCGGCGAACTCGCCCGGAACGGTGCCGGCCACCTCGCTCAGCGGACGGATCCGCTCGACCCGCTCCACGAAGCCCTCGATCCGCTCGACCGTCACCTCGGCCTCCCGCAGCGAGCCCTCGTGGTACTCGATGGTGGAGCGGTAGTGCGCGGCGGTCAGGTAGTAGCGCACGGCGATCGGCCGGGCCACCTTCGTCACCGCGGAGACCGCGAGAGCGTTCCCGAGGGACTTGCCCATCTTCTCGTCCTTGACCGTCACCCATGCGTTATGCAGCCAGAAGTTGGCGAACCCCAGCCCGGCCGCGCGCGACTGGGCCTGCTCGTTCTCGTGGTGTGGGAAACGCAGGTCGATGCCGCCGCCGTGGATGTCGAACGCGTCGCCGAGGTAGCGCCGGGCCATCGCCGAGCACTCCAGGTGCCACCCGGGGCGGCCAGTGCCATAGGGGGTCGGCCAGGATGCGCTCTCCGGCTCGTCGGGCTTGTGACCCTTCCATAGCGCGAAGTCGCGCGGGTCGCGCTTGGCGCGAGGGTCGGCGTCCTCCGCGGGCGTCATGTCGTCGAGGGCCTGGTGCGAGAGGCTCCCGTATGCCGGCCAGGAGCGCACATCGAAGTAGACGTCCCCACTGCCGTCGGGAGCGGCATACGCGTGGCCCTTGCCGACCAGGGTGTCCATCAGCGTGACCATCTCGGTGATATGACCAGTCGCGCGTGGCTCGTAGGTGGGCGGGAGCACGCCGAGAGTCTCCAGCGCTTGGGAGGTGGCCCGTTCGTTGCGGTAGGACAGGACGTACCAGGGCTCGCCGAGCTCCTCGGCCTTGCGCAGGATCTTGTCGTCGATGTCCGTGACGTTGCGCACGAGCGTCACGGCATACCCATGGCCGATCTGTAGCCACCGGCGCAGCACGTCGAAGGCGACCGCGAAGCGCACGTGCCCGATGTGCGGATCCCCTTGGGTGGTAAGGCCGCAGATGTAGATGCCGACCCGCCCCTGCGTCAACGGACGGAACTCGCGCAGCGCGTGCGTCGCGGTGTCGAACAGGTGCAAAGCCATTCCGCGGAGTCTACCGACGCGGCGCAGGGGTGCCCTCGCTCCCGAGCTCGACGACCGAGCGCAGCACGTCACCTTGGTGCATCTTGGCGAACGCCGACTCGATGTCGCCGAGGCCGATCCGCTCGGTGACAAAGGCGTCGAGCGGGAAGCGGCCTTGTTGGTACAGCTCGACGAGCAGCGGGAAGTCGCGCGCCGGGAGACAGTCGCCGTACCAGCTGGACTTGAGCGCCCCGCCCCGGCTGAAGACGTCGATCATCGGCAGGGTGAGCGCCTTCTCGGGCGTGGGAACGCCGACGAGAACCAGGGTGCCGGCGAGGTCACGTGCGTAGAAGGCCTGCTCGTAGGTGCTCGGCAGTCCGACGGCCTCCACAACGACGTCTGCGCCGTGTCCGCCGGTGAGGCTCCGGATCGCCTCGACCGGGTCCTGCGCGGCGGAGTTGACCGTGTGGGTGGCGCCGAAAGCCTTGGCGCCGTGAAGCTTTCGGTCCTGGACGTCGACGGCGATGATCGTGGTGGCGCCCACTGCCCGCGCTCCGGCGATCGCGGCGTTGCCGACTCCGCCGCACCCGAAGACGGCCACCGAGTCACCGAGTCCGACACCTCCCGTGTTCACCGCGGCACCGAAACCAGCCATGACGCCGCAGCCGAGCAGGCCCAGGGCGGCCGGGTCGGCTTCGGGGACCTTCGTGCACTGGCCGGCGGCGACGAGGGTCTTCTCGATGAAGGCCCCGATGCCCAGCGCGGGCGTGAGGGCCGTTCCGTCGGTCAGCGTCATCTTCTGGGTCGCGTTGTGAGTGGCGAAGCAGTACCAGGGCTTGCCCTTGCGGCACGCTCGGCACTGCCCGCACACCGCGCGCCAGTTGAGGATGACGAAGTCCCCCGGTGAAACCTCCGTGACCGCGGGGCCGACGGCCTCGACGTGGCCGGCGGCCTCGTGCCCGATCAGGAACGGGAAATCGTCGTTGATGCCGCCCTCTCGGTAGTGCAGGTCGGTGTGGCAGACCCCGCATGCCTGGACTGAGACGACGGCCTCTCCCGGGCCGGGGTCCGGGACGAGGACGTCGACCAGCTCGACCTCGGCGCCCTTGTTGCGGGCGATGGCACCGGTGACCGTCTGCGGCATGGCATCCTCCTGCTGGCTGGTCCAGGCTCCCTCAGCGTAGGCCCGCGTGGGGCACGGGCCCGGGCTTCGTAGGATCCGTGATGTGGCCCGACCGGTTCTCGTCGTGCAGCACCAGGACAGCTGCCCACCGGCCCTGGTAGGGGCGTGGCTCACCGAGGCTGGGGTGGCGCTACGGGTGTGTCGGCCGTATGCCGGTGAGACCCTGCCGGACGACCTCACGGCATACCGGGGCCTGCTCGTGCTCGGCGGGCACATGGGCGCGAACGACGACGCGACGGTGCCATGGTTGGCCGCTACCAAGGAGCTGATCCGAGCGGGCGCCGACGAGCACGTGCCCACGTTGGGGATTTGCCTGGGCCACCAGCTGGCCGCCGTTGCGCTCGGCGGGGTTGTCGCGCCTGATCCCGCGGGCAAGACCGTGGGGATCCACACGGTCGCGTGGAGGGAGGCGGCGTCGACCGACCCGTTGGTTTGTGGCACCGTCGGGGCCGGGACGCCGGCCGTGCTGTGGAACAACGACACCGTCGTGGGCATGCCGGCTGGCGCGGTCGATCTCGCGCGCACGCCTCAGGGTCGGCTGCAGGCCGCGCGGTTCGCTCCGACGGTGTGGGGTGTGCAGTGGCACCCCGAGGCGGACGCAGATGTGGTCGCCGAGTGGGCGAGGCGGGATCGTGGCTCTGCGGCGGCCCGGGGGCTGGACGTCGACGCCGCCCTGGAGGACGTCCGCGCGCGCGATCCCGAGCTGCGTCGGGCGTGGCGGCCGCTGGCTGAGCGGTTCGCCGCCCTCTGTGCTCAGCGGCAGTCGGTCCCCCAGCCCAACCGGCGGTAGCGGTAGCGCAAACTCATGGAGTTGTCGCCTACTCCGTGATGCATCGTTGAGCACACGAGAACTCGTGGAGTTTTGCTGCGGGCTGTGGGCTGTGGGCTGCGGTGCGGGCTCGGCACAGCGGGCTGCGCTGCGGGCTCGGCACAGCGGGCTGCGGGCTCTGGGCT
>JBIOUP010000150.1:0-4484 GCA_044867305.1 Dermatophilaceae bacterium | reverse complement strand
GCCTGCCCGTCCTGGACGAGGCCGGCTTCGTCCGCCTGCTCGAGACCGGCTCGCCCGACTGACGGCCCGTCGGGTCCGGCAGCGACGTGTGGCGTCACCTCCGGGTCACCCGAGGTCTTGACGAGGGGAGGCGATCGCGCCGAACGTCCTGCGCTAGCGCCTGGCGTCGACGAAGATGTCGTGCTCCAGCTCGGCCGAGTCCCCGTAAGGTGCGAGGTCGGTGACGCCGGCTTCGCGGAGCACGTCGACGTCGATGAACGTGTTGCCGGTGCACTCCCGCGAGGGGCGGCCCACGATCTGCATGGCGGCGTCCGCGACGATGTCCGGCGTGCGGGACTTGCGCATCGCCTCGTCACCGCCGAGCAGGTTCTGGACCGCGGCGGTCGCGATCATGGTCTCCGGCCACAGGCAGTTGGCGGCGACCCCGTGCTCGGCGTACTCCGCCGCCCAGCCCAACGTGAGCAGCGACATGCCGTACTTGGCGAGCATGTATGCCGGGCAGGCACCGAGCCACTTCGGGGCCAGGTTGAGCGGCGGCGAGAGCGACAGCACGTGTGGGTTCGTGCCCTCGCGCAGGTGGGGCAGGCACGCGCGTGTGAGCAGGTAGGTGCCGCGCAGCTGGATCGAGGTCATCAGGTCGAACCGCTTGATCGGGAGAGCCTCGGTGGAGCCCAGGGCGATCGCGGAGGCGTTGTTGACGCACACGTCGATGCTGCCGAACCGCTCGACCGCTGCGGTCACCGCGCGGTCGACGCACTCCTCGTCGCGGACGTCACCGACGACAGCCAGCGCCTGACCTCCGGCGGCCTCGATCTCGGCGGCCGCGGTGTGCACGGTGCCGGGCAGCCGCGGATCGGGCCTGTCGGTCTTGGCAAGCAGCACGACGTTGGCACCGCGCCGAGCGGCGGCGATGCCGATGGCCAGGCCGATCCCGCGACTGCCGCCGGACATGATCATGGTGCGCCCGACGAGGTTCTGCTCGGTCGTGCTCATGGGGAATCCACTCCTTGGAGGATTGGGCTCGGTATGGGGGCGGCGCCTAGTCTGCCCCCGTCCGGTTGCCGCTCGGATGCCTAGCCCGATGACAAGGAGCCGCCATGCCCACGCTCGACCGTGCCGACGGTGTCTTCGTCCTCGACCTCGGCGACGGGGAGAACCGCTTCCACCCTGACTGGATCCGCTCCGTGAACGCCGCCCTGGACGAGGTGGAGCAGGCCGGTGACCCTCGGGCCCTCGTGACGGTCGCAACGGGCAAGATCTACTCGAACGGCCTGGACCTGCAGTGGCTGTCGGCCAACCTGGACCAGCTGCCCGACTACGTCACCTCCGTGCAGCAGCTGCTCGCGCGGGTGCTGTCCCTGCCGATGGTCAGTGTGGCCGCTCTGCAGGGGCACACCTTCGCGGCCGGGGCGATCTTCTCGATGGCCCACGACTTTCGGGTCATGCGCGCCGACCGGGGCTACTGGTGCCTTCCCGAGGTGGACATCCACATCCCCTTCACTCCCGGCATGGCCGCGATGCTCCAGAGCCGGCTTGCGCCACAGACCGCGCACGAGGCCATGGTCACGGGCCGCCGCTTCGGCGGGACGGATGCCCAGACCCTGGGCATCGTCGACGTGGCGGTCGCCGAGGATGCCGTCCGGGCCACAGCCCTGCAGATCGCCCGAACACACCTCTCGAGAGCCGGTGCCACCCTTGGCACCATCAAGGCCCGTTTGTACGGCCCCGTCCTGGCCGCGCTGCGGGAGCCCTCCGACCCGCTCGGCGGACCGGCCGCCGAGGGCATCGGGCTGTGAACAGACCCGGCATACCGTCTGGCCGTCGAGGCCACCACCCTCGTGTTACGGAGCAAGCCGCTCTGGTGATGTCCGCAGCCGGGGCGGGTGCGGTGCGGGGCGACGGCTACGGAATGTGGCCGAGGTAGATCAGCACCGCCAGTACGCGACGGTGCTCCTCGTCGGAGTCTGCGAGTTGCAGTTTGGTGATGATGTTGCTGACGTGGGTTTCGACGGTCCGATCCGAAAGCCACAGGCGTCGAGCGATGCCGACGTTGGTGTATCCCTGGGCCATCAGGGCGAGAACGTCCCGCTCCCGTGTGGTCAGGTGCTCCAGTGCGCTGCGTTCGGGCGTCAGGAGACGGGCGACGACCTCGGGGTCGAGTGCGGAGCCGCCCGAGGCGACACGGCGGAGCGCGTCGAGGAACTCCTCGACATCGAAGACCCTGTCCTTGAGGAGGTAACCGAAGCCGCCGGCACGCAGGAGTTCGACGGAGTAGCGCGACTCCACGTGCTGGGACAGCAGCAGGATGCCCATGTCCGGGTAGTCCGTGCGCAGGGTGCGTGCGGCGCGAGCTCCGTCGTCGGTGTGGGTTGGTGGCATGTTGATGTCGAGGATGGCGAGGTCGGGTTGGTGCGAGCGGATCGCTGCCACCACCGACGGGGTGTCGGATGCCTTGGCCACGACCATCAGTCCGGCGTCTTCGAGCAGCCGGGCCAGACCTTCGCGGAACAGGACGGAGTCTTCCCCGATCACGATGCGCATGGCAGCACCGCATTGAGACGAGTGCCGGCGCCGAGAGGGCTGAGCACTCGCAGTTCTCCGCTGGCGGCAGCGACTCTGTCGGCGAGACCAGACAGACCCGATCCGCTTGGGGTGGCGCCGCCGATGCCGTCGTCGCTGACCTCGACGGCCAACTGACCGCTGTCGCGGGTGACAGAAACGCGGACAACGCGGGCGTGCGCGTGTTTCATCGCGTTGGACAGGCCTTCGCTGACCACGTAGTAGGCGGTTGTGGCGACGTCATCGGGAAGGTCGTCGTCGCAGACCGCGAGGTCTACTCGCAGGGGTACGGTGGCGGCCAGGGAGCGGACCGCAGTCCCCAGTCCGCTGTTCAGTGCTGGTGGTCTGAGGCCTGCAGCGATGGTGCGCAGCTCGGCCACTGCGGTGCCAAGTTGCGTCATCGCCTGATCCAGCGCACCGTCGACGTCGTATCCGTCGTCGTGCAGGTGCCGCTGCGTGAGGCGCAGTGACAGGCCCAGCGCCACCAATCGCTGCTGGGCGCCGTCGTGAAGATCGCGCTGGAGCTTGTGCCGCTCCTGGTAGCCCTGGTGGAGGAAGCGACTTCGGCTGTCGCGGACCTGGGTCATCGCACGAGCCAGACCCAAACGTAGCCTTCCCAGCTCGACGAACAGCGCCGCGGCGCCGGCGGCCTCTCCAATGAGCTCCAGAGATGCCGGGGTCGGCCCGGGATCGAGCACGCCGATCCGGGTACCGGCCAGTGCCACACTCACGCCGTTGAGGACAATGTCACCGGAGGACGTGGACGGGACCTCTTCCCCTGGTGCGAGATAGCCAACCCGCAGCTGTGGGGCTCGCAATGCGCGCCGCAGCACCAACTCGACGTCCTCGGGATAGGCGGCGCCGGTGTCGATGTCGCGACGCAGCTCGGCGAGTGCGTCGTGCAGCGCCGCACGCATCGGGTACAGCCGTCTGTCGACTGCTCGCCTCCCCTTCCGGCGAGCCGGGCCGAGCACGACCGCAGCGACCGCTGTGACCACGGCCGCCACGAGCGCTGAGTCTCGTCCGAGCAGCGCCCCGAGGACGACCTCGGCCACAGCGAAGACCGCCAGGAGAAGCCCACTGAGGACCGAGTAGGTCACCATCGCGCTCAGGGCACGGTCGACGTCATACAGACGGTAGCGGAGCATCGACACGGCGACTGACGCTGGGATCGTCACCGCCAGGGCGCTCAAACCAATGGCGCCCAGATCAGCCCGACCGGTGAGCAGCAGGCTCAACCAGCACACTAACAGCGTTGCCGGCAATACCCAGGCGCCCAGCGCCAGCCATCGCACCTGCGCGCGCTCCACCGGATCGACAGAGGTGCGGTATCGCTCGATCATCGAGAAGGCGCACCCGATCAGCAAGAACAGCATGAGCGGAGGCTCCGCCCACCCCACGGCCTGCAGCCACACCGGCGCGGCGCCGAACGGGTGAGGCAGAGTGTCGTACGGCTCGGGCAGCGGGCGCGGCGAGAGGGCCGCGATCGCGGGGAACGACACTGCGACGACGACGACCGCGCGAGCGGCCCACCGCCACCGCGGTGAGACAAAGTGTCCCGTCGGGAAGAGCAGCAGGAGCAGCCCCACCGGCAAGAACAGCAGGGTCCAGGAGCCACGCTCCAGCACTGCCAGCGCGGCCAACACCGGCAGAGAGTTCGGATGACGAGCTGCTACCTCGTCGTAGGCGCCCTGCCACCCAAGGATCGTTACGAATGCCAATGCTTGAAGAAGCAGGAGGGGGCCCACCGGGTTTCCCGGTCGCCGCAGACCAACGAGCAGCCCGACAGCGACGGCCGGCAATGCCAACAGCACCGTCACCGCGACCTGCGCGACGTCGATGTCAGGCCAGCGCACGGCCAGCGCGACAGCACCGAGCAGAACGGCCAGGGTCAGGGCAGTCAGCAGGAGCACGAGGGCACGGGC
>JBIOUP010000149.1:0-9325 GCA_044867305.1 Dermatophilaceae bacterium | reverse complement strand
CGACCCGGAACGGTCCGCTCATGGAGAAGGACGTCGCGTTCGACGGACTGAAGTAGGTGGGCGTGGCGTCCGGCGCCGGCGGCGGGGTCGCCGCCGCAGACGAGGGTGGGCTCGTCGCCGGCGAGCTCTGGGTCGACGTCGGCGAAGTCGGTCCGGGCGATGGGGTCGAGGAAGTGCAGCCAGCCACAGTGCCCGCAAGCGCAAGCAGGGCCAGTGTCGTTCGGCTTCGACCTCGCCATCCCATTGGCCCGATTCTAGGGTGACCGTTCGGGAAGTTCCGGTGGCGGTGAGTCACCCCAGTCCCATGCGTTTCGGCAAGCCCACGAGATTCCCGAAACGCCACCGGATCCGGTGAACTTCGCGGCATCTCGTGGGTCAGGTGGCAGCGGACCGAAGTCCGCGCCGCCGCTCACCACCGGGAGGTCGCGGCAGCGACCAGGTCACCGAACAGCGCACCGGCATCGACGGCATACCCGCGCCGGGTGAACCAGCCGGCCACGTTCGCGACGTCGCGTTCCAGGTACTCGAAGCCGTGCGGGTTGCCGATGATGTCGACGATCTGCGGCCAGTCGATGAGCACCAGCGCTTCACCGTCGAGCAGGACGTTGTAGGGCGACAGGTCGCCGTGCGTCCAGCCCAGCTCCGCCAGGCGCAGCATCACCTCACGCAGCTGCTCGAACAGCGACGGCAGCAAGCGGACTGGTGGACGGGCCTGCGCGAGGCGCGGTGCGGCCTGGCCGTCCCGGCCCACGAGCTGCATGAGCAGCTCGCGCCCGTCCAGCGAGACCGGGTAGGGCACCGGCAGACCTTCGGTCCATAGCCTCGACAGCGTCTCGAACTCGGCAACGGCCCACTGCGCGGCGATCCGCTCGCGGCCGAACTCGGTGCGCCGCGCCATCGCGCGCGTCTCGCGCGAGCGCCGGACGCGCCGGCCCTCCAGGTACCCGGCGTCGCGGTGGAACATCCGGCGCGTCGAAGGCCGGAACCGCTTGGCCGCCATGAGCACGTCGGACCCCGAACGGGCGGGGTCCCATCGACGCACGACATGAACGTCGGCTTCCTTGCCAGTCTTGAGGATCCCGAGGTCGGCGTCCACGGCCGCGAGGGCAGTGACGACCCATTCCGGGCGCGGGGTGGGACCGTGGCTGGCGCCGTCCCAAGAGGACCAACGCTCGCCTTCGGGTGGCGCGTCAGGGTGAGCGTCGAACGAGAAGCGCTCGTCCGAAAGGAACTGTGTCATGCGAGATCTCCGAGTCGAGGGGGGCACTGGTGCGG
Source organism: Dermatophilaceae bacterium (assembly GCA_044867305.1). Classification (GTDB taxonomy): domain Bacteria; phylum Actinomycetota; class Actinomycetes; order Actinomycetales; family Dermatophilaceae; genus Phosphoribacter. The sequence continues at coordinate 8,050 of JBIOUP010000149.1, read as the reverse complement.
GCGGCACCAAGGACGGTGTGCAGCATGTCGATCGCCCTCCTCGAAGATCTCGGCCCGGCCCGGTATGCCGTGCGGTCGCCGCCCACTGTCGAGCACCTCCACCCAGTGGCGCAACAGGTTTTCGCACCGAGAGGTATCAACTCGTCCGATTGGCGCTCTTTCCGGAAGAGGTGGTGTCGCGAGATCGTTTGTCTGGTCCCGCGCCCCGCCGACGCCGGCGGTGGTTGCTGCATGGGGCCGAGGCGAAGGAGGCGGCATGCCGCGAAGGAGCATGGCGCGGGGAGCACTGCGCGTCAGCTACCCGTCGAGCTACTCCACCGGCCGTCCGCGTCCCGGAACCGACCGGGGCCTGCCGGGGGAGGTGCCGGGCTCCGGGCCGAACCAGCTCGTCCACAACGCACTGTTGGAGTCATTGCGCGACAATGGGTTTGCCGAGGTCGAGCAGTTCCAGGCCACACCGAGACGGACGAGGTCCCCACAGCGCGGTGGCGGCCAGGGCGCCGAGCCGGCGCTGCTGGTGATGGACCTCGACGTCGCCGGAGACGAGGATGCGGTCGTCCTGCTCGAGCAGGACGGTTGCTACTCGTGGCATCTGCCCACGTCGAGCCAGCCAGACGCGCGCACGCGCCGGCTGCCCGGCCAGACGCGCACCGCGCACTTCGACATCGAGCTCCCCAGTGCAGTCACGACGCCCACAGCGACCCGGGCGGTGAAGCCAGCCCGTACGCGAGGGCTGCTCGGTGGCCTGGTCTCCGGTGCTGTGCGCGTCATCGTGATGAAGTTTGCGGCGCCGCTGCTGGCCGGGCAGGCCATCAGCTTCCTGGAACGAGCGGTGCAGCCCGGACTGGTCCACCTCGCCTCGGTCCATCCCGCCGCATGGACGCGGGTCGAGCGGCTCGACGAGATCGCATTGCCGACGGACCGGCCCGCCCGCGTGCTGTTGTTCGTACACGGCACGTTCTCCAGCACCGTGGCGGCGTTCGGCGTGCTCGGCCTTACCCCCGAAGGGCGGGCGTTCCTGGCCAGAGCCCTCACGGCATACGACGCCGTCATCGGCTTCGACCACCCGACGTTGTCGGTCGACCCACTGGCCAACGCCACCGACCTGCTCCAGCGCGTGAGCTCCGTTCCGGGGCCGATCACCTTCGACGTCATCTGCCACAGTCGCGGCGGCCTCACCGCACGCAGCTTCATCGAGCATGTCCTACCCGGCTCGGGCTGGAACGCGTCAGTCGAGCGGGCCGTCTTCGTCGCGGCCACGAACGGCGGCACGAACCTGGCCAGCTCCGACCGGTGGGGCGACTTCATCGACCTGACAACGAACCTCGTCGCAGCATCCGCGCGGGTGCTCGCCTTGCTGAGCGGGGCCAACCCTGTCGTCGCCGTGGTTGGCGCGGTGGTCAAGGGACTCGGCGCGTTCGTGAAGTACCTCGTCTCGTATGCCGTGGGCCAGGACGGGGTGCCCGGTCTGGCCGCGATGGTGCCCGACGGCCCGTTCGTCACCGAGCTGAACCGCACCCAGCCCGGCCAGCCGCTGCCCGGCGCGTCCTGGTACGTCGTGTCGTCGGACTTCCATGTGCGGCTGTTCGACGGCGGGCACCAGCCCAAGGAGTTCCCGCGCGAGCTCGCGGTCCGGCTAGCCGAAGGGCTGGTCGACCGGGTCTTCAAGGACGCCAACGACCTCGTCGTCGACGTCCCGTCGATGAGCGAGATCGACGTCGCCGCAGGGGACTACGTCGCCGACGAGCTCGCCTTCGGCGAGAACGAGACCGTCTACCACAACAACTACTTCCACCAGGAGCGTTCCGTGGCGGCCATGCAGCACTGGCTCGTCGATCCCCTGCCAGCCGGGCCGGCGCCTGAACGCGCCGCGGCCGCCGAGCCACCAAGCCCCGGACCGGTCTACCGCGGCGGCGCGGTCGAGCTCGGTCCAGCGCCAACCGCGACCAACGGAGCGAACGCTGCCGCCGATCTCGACACGGATGTCAGGACGGGCGCCGAGGCACCGGCGGTGAGGCGCGCCGAGCCCCCCCTCACGCGCGCCGAGCCACCGGCAGGAGGGCCCCCCGCAACCGAGCCCCTCACTGCGCACCTGCGGGCCGAGCTGCCGGCCTACCCGGTCGTGGCCAAGCCGTCGACGCTCACGGTGCGGCTGTCGCGCAAGAAGCTCGCCGCGGCCGCTGCCATGGCCGGGGTCGCGACGACGTTCCTGGCGCTACCCGACCGCACGTTGACGGTGCAGGTCGTGCCCAAGACCAACGTCAAGATCAAGGGCAACGACACCGACTCGTTCGAGCTGCCGGCGGGGGGCGGCAGCTCTGACCTCCAGTTCACCATCGTGCCGCAGCACGCGGGGATGGTCGGGCTGTCGGTGCTCGTCCGCGACGGTGCCGTCCCGCTGGCCATGCTCAGCCTCACCGTCGAGGCGGTGGGCAAGGCGCCCGCGGGCGGCCCCGCCCAGACCGTCGTGGCCAGCGCGACGGTGAGCCGCGACAACGACGGGCCGGACCTGAACTCGTTGTTACAGCTGGAGATCCTCGAGACCGATCGCGATGGGGACACCGTCTTCCAGTACACGGTCCGGCTGCCGGAGCAGGGGCTGCTCGAGCGCTACGAGTCGGCCCCGTTGAAGGACCGGGAAGGCTACGTCGTCGAGCTGTTCCGTGACATCGCGAGGTTGTGGGCCGACCACGGCGACAGCCCGGCCTTCCTGCGCGGGCTGCAGGACCGTGGCGCGCAGCTGTTCGACGAGCTGTTCCCCGCGGAGCTGCGCCGGCTGCTGTGGCAGAAGCGCGACGCGCTGGGCCAGATGTTCCTCATCGCCGACGAGCCCTACCTGCCGTGGGAGCTGGTGCATCTCAAGCCGGAGGGGGGCCAAAGGGGGCAGACGACGCGGTTCCTCGGTCAGCTCGGGCTGGTGCGTTGGCAGTTCGCGGGCTACCCGAGGGCCACGTTGCGCGCTCGCAAGGGCAAGGTGTGGTCGCTGTGCCCGGAGTACCTCGATCCGGCATACGCCCTGGCCGAGATCGCGGAGGAGGCCGCCTTCCTCATGGCCCGACTGGGTGCGATGCCGGTCAAGGGCAGCGAGGCCAAGGTGCGCTCGCTGTTGCGCAAGGGGGGCTTCGACGTGCTGCACTTCGCCGGGCACGGGCTGGCCGACCCGACCGATGTCGCGGCCGCCCGGGTACTGCTCGCCGGACGCAAGGTGAAGGGCAAGATCGCCCCCCAGTACCTGTCGGCCTCGACCGTCGCACAGAACGCGAAGCTGCGTGACCCCGATGGCAACGGGCCGCTCATCGTGCTCAACGCCTGCCAGACCGGGCGAGGTGGCCAGCAGCTGTCCAGCTTCGGCGGCTTCGCAAAGGCGTTCATCGAGGCCGGTGCCGCGGCATTCATCTCGACGCTGTGGTCGGTCGGAGACGCCCCGGCCCGCGATTTCGTGGAACGGCTCTACGACGAGCTGCTGGCGGGCAAGACCATGGGGGAGGCGACGGTCGCGGCCCGGGAGGCGGCCCGCCAGGCAGGCGATGCGACCTGGCTGGCCTATGTCGTGTACGCCCGCCCCGACGCCCGCCTCGTCACCACCTAACCCCGCGCTGACCCAACCACCACGGCGACCCACCCACCACGGCGACCCAACCAACCAACCCACGCACAAGGAGCGGACATGACCAAGCGAGCACTCTGCGTCGGCATCAACGAGTTCGCGCACCTGCCGATGGCCAGCTGGCTGAACGGCTGCGTCAACGACGCGAACGACATGTCCGCGTTGCTGCGCGCCCGCGGCTTCGCCGCAGGTGACGTGACGGTGCTCACCGACCGGGCGGCCACCAAGCCGGCGATCATGGACAGCCTCACGTCGATGGTGACGAGCGCCCAGCCCGGAGACCACCTGGTGTTCTCGTTCTCCAGCCACGGCACTCAGGTGCCCGACACCGACGGCGACGAGCCCGACCGGGCCGACGAGGCGTTCGCGACCTACGACATCGCCCAGAAAGGCAACCAGTGGGATGTCGACACGGTCATCGTCGACGACGAGCTGCGGACGCTGCTGGCCAACCTGCCGAAGGGGACGCTCATGGAGGTCTTCCTGGACACCTGCCACTCGGGCACCGGACTGCGTGCCGACGATCTCATCAGCGGCCGCCGGCCACGCTTCCTGCCACCGCCCACGGTGCGCGGCCTGCGCACCGTGGAAAAGGCGGACCCGAGGGCGATGCGGGACCTCGTGAAGGCGCTGCCGGTTGCCTCGCGGCCGGTGCTGTATGCCGGGTGCCGCTCCGACCAGACGTCGGCCGACGCAACGTTCGGCGGTCGCTCCAGCGGAGCGTTCACCTACTTCCTTCTCAAAGCCCTTGACGCGGACGCGACCAAGCCCCGGTCGGCGATCCTCTCAGCGCTCACCACCTCGTTGCGGGACAACGACTTCAGCCAGCGTCCAACGCTCGAGGGCCCGCCGAAGGCCAAGAAGACCGCGGTCGGGGACCCGTGGTAGGGCCGATGAGCCACCGCAGCTGTCCGGGCTACGTCGACGAGCCGTTCGCAACCCTCGTCGCCGACTACCCCGGCGAAGAGGTCTATCCGGCGGCTGACTTCCGCGTGGAATGGGGACCGATATTCCACCGTGGCCGGCTCGACGGCTCCGCCCGGGTGCTGGTCCTGGGTCAGGACCCGGCAACTCACGAGTCGATCGCGCGGCGCATTCTCGTCGGCGAGGCCGGCCAGCGGGTCCAGGGCCTGCTGGCCAAGGTGGGCATCACCCGAAGCTACGTGCTGGTCAACACGTTCCTCTACAGCGTGTTCGGCCAGGGCGGCGGCCAACGTCACCACGACGACGAGGCCATCGCGGCCTACCGGGGCCGCTGGCTGGACGCCCTGCTCCTGGACGGCCAGGTCAGCGCGGTCATCACCCTCGGGGCGCTCGCGCGCACGGCATACCAGATGTGGGCCACCACCCAGCCGGAGGCGGCGGGGCGCCTGCACCTGTGCCCGGTGCGCCATCCGACCTACCCCGAGAGCGCGGCCCGCTCCAGCGGCAAGCCGCTGTCGGAGACCACCAAGACCCTGCTGGACGACTGGAACGCCCAGCTTCCCGGGCTCGCCGAGCACGTCACCCCGGAGGGGCCGGTGAACTTGGCGCCCTACGGCACGGGCTGGCGGCCGGGCGACCTGGCGGCCATCCCGGAGGAGGACCTGCCGCCCGGGTCGCCGCCCTGGTGGCGTGACCTGCGCGCCTGGGCGAGCCGCGAAGGCGACACGCCGCAGCAGAAGCGGGCCACGATCACGGTCGTCGTGCCGAAGGACGCCCAGACGTGGCCCACGCTGTGAGGTCCTCGGGCGCGTTCGCCCGCGCCTACTCCAGGGGGGTCACGGAGGCGCTGCCGCCACCGCCGCGAAGGCCGCGGGCGCTGCCTCCGGCGCCGTTTGCCCTGCACGGCGCGGTCATCACCCCGGACGCGGCCTGGTCGAGCGGGTACGTCGCGGTGGCGAACGGGGCCATCGACTCGGTCTCCCGCACCGCGCCGCAGAACGTGCCGGTGCACCAGACCGACGGGGTGATCCTGCCCGGGCTGCTGGACCTGCACGGTCACCCGGAGTTCAACGTGTTCGCCGCCTGGGAGCCGCCCCAGAGCTACGCCAACCGGTACCGCTGGCGTGCCTCGGAGGCCTACCACGCCCTCGTGCGGGACCCCCAGAACGTCCTGCTCACCAAGCTGCCGCCGCGCACCCAGAGCCGGTATGCCGAGGTGCGGGCGCTCGTCGGTGGCGTCACCGGGATCCAGGGGGCCAGTGGGGCCAGCAGCGCGACGGCCGAACCGCTGGTGCGCAACCTGGACCTGTGGGCGTTCGGGGCGCACCGGGCCCGGGCCATGATCGACTTGCCCTCGGCGTCCTCACGGGACCTGCCGCGACTCAAGAAGATCCTCGCCGACATCGAGACCGGAGACGTCACCGCCTTCTACCTGCACCTGTCCGAGGGGGTACGGGGGGACGAGCGCAGTGCCACGGAGCTACGCCGGTTCCTCGACCTGTCGGCTGCGACCCCGGCGACGAACATCATCCACGGCTCGGCGCTGTCGGCCGACGACCTGCACGACGTCGCCGCGGCGGGCTGCCGGCTCGTGTGGTCGCCGCAGTCGAACCTGCGCCTCTACGGCGAGACGACCCTTGCCGCAGCGGCGCTGGAGGCCGGTATGCCGGTTGCGCTCGGCGCCGACTGGCTGCCCTCGGGCTCGACGAGCCTGCTGGCCGAGCTGAAGGTGGCTCGCCGTGAGCTGGCCCGCCAGGGCCACCCACTGCCGGCCGCAGAGCTGGTCGCCATGGTGACGTCGGTCGCGGCGTCGATGAGCGGCCTGGGCGAGCACCTCGGGTCGCTTGCACCCGGGCGGCCTGCGGACCTCGTTGTGCTGGAACGGCATACCGAGGATCCGTACGAGAACGTGTGCCTCGCTGACCCGTCGTGGGTCGAGCTGGTGTGCATCGGCGGGGACATCACCTACGGGCGGGCCGACTGGTTCGCGGCGCTGTCGTCGAACGCCGCGGCGGCGACGATCGAGGACCTCACCGCCTGGGGCAAGCCGATGCGTCTGGACACCGGCTACCAGTCCGCTGGCGCGGACCCCACCCCGCCGCTGTCGCAGGTGCGCACCCTGCTGACCAGCGCCTATCCGGCGGTGGGACCGATCTTCGCCTGACCGTTGGTGCTGGCGACCTGGCGAGTCGATGTGAAACCGGCCCCGGCAAGCGGCAGCCCGGCAAGCGCCTCGGTATCACATCGACCGCGCGGCCGCGCTCAGCCGTGAGTCCCAGCCGGGGGCGCACTGCGCTGGCGGGCTACCGTGGGCGTCATGGCACACGGCAAGCAGGTCATGGACGCGCTCGGCCCCGAAGCCGCCGCGCTTCGGGCGCTCATCCCCGACGTGTACGAGGGGTTCGCCCAGATGCAGCGCACCGCGCTCGCGGCGGGAGCGCTCGACACGAAGACCAAGGAGCTCATGGCGTTCGCCATCGCCGTCAGTGAGCAGTGCGACGGCTGCATCGCCTCGCACGCGCGGGGCGCGGCCCGGGCGGGGGCCAGCCAGCAGGAAGCCGCCGAGGCGATCGGAGTGGCGATCCTCATGAGCGGCGGCCCGGGCACGGTCTATGGCCCCCGGGCGTTCTCGGCCTTCGGCGAGTACCACGAGCACTACGCCGCCGGGGGCTAGGGCCCGGTTCGGGCCCTCCGGGCTCCCCGAGTGGGCAGTAGATGCTGCTAACCGGGCCGGATAACGACATCTACCGCCCCTTCGGTGTGATGCGGCGTGGCGCGCCCCACGGTGCGCGGGCTCACACCGTCTGGCGGGGCGCCGCCCGGCCAGCACACGGCATACTCGCGATAAGCCCTGCCAACGACGACGAAGGTGCGTGACGATGCCCCGCCTGCAGCAGACCGACGGCCTCACCGAGGAGCAGCAGGAGCTGCTCAAGCTGGTGCGCGAGTTCGTCGAGGAGCAGAACATTCCGGTCGCGACCGACCTCGAGCACAAGGACGAGTACCCGACGGACATCGTCGAGGGCATGAAGGAGATGGGGATCTTCGGGCTGATGATCCCGGAGGAGTACGGCGGGCTCGGCGAGTCCCTGCTGACCTACGCCCTGTGTGTCGAGGAGATCGCCCGGGGCTGGATGTCGGTGAGCGGCATCATCAACACGCACTTCATCGTCGCCTACCTGTTGCTCCAGCACGGGACCGAGGAGCAGAAGCAGCGGTACCTGCCGCGGATGGCCACCGGCGAGGTGCGCGGCGCGTTCTCGATGAGCGAGCCCGGCTGCGGCAGCGACGTGAGCGGCATCAAGACCAAGGCCGTGCGGGACGGCGACTCCGACGACTGGACCATCAACGGCCAGAAGATGTGGCTGACCAACGGCGGCAGCGCCAACCTGGTCGCGGTGCTCACCCGGACCGACACCGGAGCGGACTCGGTCTACAAGAACATGACGACGTTCCTGGTCGACAAGGACCCGGGCTTCGGCGAGACCGCGCCCGGGCTGACCGTCCCCGGCAAGATCG
>JBIOUP010000148.1:0-5560 GCA_044867305.1 Dermatophilaceae bacterium | reverse complement strand
TGCCCGAGCTGGTCGCCCTCGTAGGTGTACCAGGCGCCGGACTTGCGCACGAAGCCGTGCTCGACACCCATGTCGATGAGCCCGCCCTCACGGGAGATGCCCTGTCCGTAGATGATGTCGAACTCGGCCTGCTTGAACGGCGGGGAGACCTTGTTCTTGACCACCTTGGCCCGGGTGCGGTTACCGACCGCCTCCTGGCCGTCCTTGAGCGTCTCGATCCGACGCACGTCGAGGCGGACCGAGGCGTAGAACTTGAGCGCCTTGCCGCCGGTCGTTGTCTCTGGCGACCCGAACATCACGCCGATCTTTTCGCGCAGCTGGTTGATGAAGATCGCCGTCGTGCCCGTCGTGTTGAGCGCGCCGGTGATCTTGCGCAGCGCCTGGGACATCAGCCGGGCCTGCAGGCCGACGTGGCTGTCGCCCATCTCACCCTCGATCTCGGCGCGCGGCACGAGCGCGGCCACCGAGTCGATGACGATGATCTCCAGGGCGCCGGAGCGGATGAGCATGTCGGCGATCTCCAGCGCCTGCTCGCCGGTGTCGGGCTGGCTGACCAGCAGCGCATCGGTGTCGACGCCGAGGCTCTTGGCGTACTCCGGGTCGAGGGCGTGCTCGGCGTCGATGAACGCCGCGATGCCCCCGCCTCTCTGCGCGTTGGCCACCGCATGCAGCGCGACCGTCGTTTTGCCGCTGCTCTCCGGCCCGTATATCTCCACGACCCGCCCACGCGGCAGACCGCCGATCCCGAGCGCCACGTCGAGCGCGATCGAGCCGGTGGGGATGACCTCGATCGGTGGGCGCACGTCGTCGCCGAGGCGCATGACCGACCCTTTGCCGTACTGCTTCTCGATCTGGCCCATCACCGCGTCGATGGCCTTGGCGCGCTCTTGCTCGTCGCCCTTGCCTCGGTCAGAGCTCAGCGTCCTGCCGCGGTCGATCGGAATTGCCATGTCACCCACCGTTCCTTCTGCTCGAGAGTCCGCCGTCCATAGGCGACCCGCGCGACGCGCCGGGCTGGGCCGAAGCGTGTTGTCGAGTCGGACGATAGGCGCCGCCTCTGACATCCCATAGAGCTGCCTCGCGGCCTGTGGACGACGGGGCATCTGGACGGACACCTGTGGACGAGCCTACGAGACAGGTGTTCGACAAATCTTCCGACACGCCGGGACGCATTCGCCGGCTCGAGGGGAGGGTTTGCGCGGTGAATCACTCGGAACCGCTCCCATCGACTCCCATGGACGCGGCCACGGACTGCCCGGGCGTCCGTCGCGACGGAAACCGTTGCTGACAGACGGAAATAACCGTCTGCAGGCGCCGTTAACTGTCGGTTGCTGACGGTTACCGTCGGTTGCCGAAGGTATCAGCGGGCCCTACTGCGCCATCGATGCCTAGGGCCAGGTCACGACAGCAGCAGCCGCTCCACCCGCCGCGCCGACCCGACCACGCCGACCAGCCCGAGCACCGCCAGGTAGGCGACGTGCCACAACAGCCCGGGCCCCACCTCGCCGAGCATGAGCCCGCGCTCCAGCGCGACGCCTTGGTAGAGCGGGGTCACCTGCACGATCGGCTGGGCCCACGAGGGGTATGCCGTGAGCGGAAAGAAGGTGGCCGACAGCAGGAACATCGGCTGGATCGCCAAGGTGACGTAGTCGAAGTCCACCCAGGAGCGCATGAACGTCGTGCAGAACATGCCGACCGCGGCGAACGCCAGCGCGATGAAGACCGCGGCGGGCAAGGCGAGCACGGCCCAGCCGGAGACGACCAGCCCGGACCACCAGGCGATGAGCAGGAAGGCCAGCGAGTAGAGACCGCCGCGGATGAGCGACCAGACGATCTCACCGACGGCCACGTCGCGGGGGCCCATCCGCGTGGCCAGCACCGAGTCGTAGAGCTTGGCGTACTTCAGCTTGAAGAACACGTTGTAGGTGGAGTCCAGCACGGCCGCGTTCATCGCCGAGGAGGCGAGCATCGCGGGCGCCACGAAGACGGCATACGCGACCTCCTGCCCGCCCGCCGTGCGCACCGTCCCGACGAGCGCCCCCAGGCCGATGCCCAAGGAGAACAGGTACAAGACCGGCTCGAGGAACCCGGTCACGAACGCCACCCACTGGCGCCGGAAGCCCAGCGCATTGCGCTCGACGAGCATCCGCGCGAGGCCGGCCCCGGCGGGAATGGGCACCGCTCGGCTCAGCTTTCGCAGCGTCAGCGTGCTCACACGACCAGCCGCCTTCGCAACGCCAGAGCGGCAAGCCACCAGCCGCCCGCGAGGAAGCCACCGAGCAACGCGACCTGGCCGAGCAGCACCGCCCACTGGATGTCGCCGAGGGCGAGCGCCCGGCTCGCCGCGACGCCGTGGTACAGGGGCGTCATCCACGCGAGCGCTCGCAGCCCCGAGGGCAGCGAGTCGACCGGGAAGAACGTCCCGGAGAACAGCATGAGGGGCGTCACGACCAGCCGGAACACGATCGTGAACGCGGTCTCGTTGAGCGCCCGCGCGGACAGCGCGGTCATCATCGAGGCGAAGCCAAGCCCGGTCAGCACCGCGACCGGCAGCGTCGCGAGGACCCACCACGAGCGGAACGCCCCGAAGGCCGCCGCGACGATGAGGAAGATCGCGGCCGCGCTGGCCACCTGCATCGCGACGTTCGCCAGGTGGGCGCGCAGGATGTCGCGGGTGCGAGCTGGGGTCGCGAGCATCGCATGATAGGTGCCGTTCCACCGGATCGCGCCCAGCACCGGCCAGGATGACTCACCGAAACCGGTCATCATGGCCTGGCTGGCCAGCAGTGCCGGGGCGACGAACAGCAGGTAGGGCACCTGCTGCCCCTGCCAGGTGATGCCGGCGCCGCGGTCGACCAGCGAGCCCAGCCCGAAGCCGATCGAGGCCAGCATGAGGACCGGGCTCACGATCCGGCCGAACACGCTCGCGCGCCAGGTGCGTCGGTACACCCGCAGGTGGTACTCGAGGATGGGCCGCCACATCAGTCCACCAGCGAGCGTCCGGTGAGGTGGAGGAACACGTCCTCCAGGGACGAGCGGCGCACCAGCGCCGACAGCGGCCGCACGCCCCGCTGGTGCGCGGCGGCGAGCGCGGCATCGCCGTCCTCGGTGTAGACCAGCAACCGGTCGGGCAGCGTTTCGACCCGCTCAGCAACCTGTGCCACCTGCTCGGTATGCCGGTCGAGGGCGTCAGCGTCGTCGGAGTCGAAGCGCAGCTCGAGCACCTCGCGGGTGCAGTAGTGCTCGATGAGCGCGCGAGGGGAGCCTTCAGCGACGATGCGGCCTTTGTCCATGACGACGAGCCGGTCGCACAGCTGCTCGGCCTCGTCCATGTAATGCGTCGTGAGCACGAGCGTCACGCCTTGGCGCTTCACCCGAAACAACCGATCCCACAAGGCATGCCGCGCTTGTGGGTCCAATCCGGTCGTCGGCTCGTCGAGCAGCAGCAGGCGCGGCTCGTTGATGAGCGAGCGAGCGATGGTGAGCCGGCGCTTCATCCCGCCGGACAGCGGCTCCACCTTGTCGTGGGCGCGATCGGTGAGCTGGGCGAAGGCCAGCAGCTCAGCTGCCCGCCGACGCACCTCGGCCCACGGCATACCGAAGTAGCGGCCGTAGACCCACAGGTTCTCCTCGACCGTGAGCTCCTCATCGAGAGTGTCCTTCTGTGGGACGACGCCCAGCTGAGCTCGGATCTCGGGGCCGTGCCGCCCCGGGTCCAGGCCGAAGATGCGCAAGCGGCCCGCCGTGGGCGGCGACACCGCAGCGACCATCTTCATGGTCGAGGACTTGCCGGCCCCGTTGGGACCCAGAAACCCGAACGCCTCGCCGGCCTTGACCTCCACATCGATGCCGTCGACGGCGACCAGCTCACCGAACCGCTTGGTCAGACCCCGCGCCTGCACCAGTGCTGCGTCCACGGGCGCAGAGTTGGTCGCGGCGGGCACCCTGCGAGGCTAGCGACTGCCCCTGACCATGACACAACGGTTTACCCCACAGCGGTTTACGCCGGACCTGGGAGAACTACGATGCCCTCGGAGAAAGGGGAGCAACACATGAGCCGTACTGCCCGACTGGAGCTGGACGGAAAGACCTACGAGCTGCCCGTTGTCGAAGGCACCGAGAACGAGCTGGCCATCGACATCAGCACCCTCAGGAGCCAGACCGGTTACATCACCCTGGACGACGGGTACAGCAACACCGGATCCTGCTCGTCGGCCATCACCTTCATCGACGGCGACAAGGGCATCCTGCGCTACCGCGGCATCCCCATCGAAGAGCTGGCGGTGAACTCCTCGTTCGTCGAGTCGGCCTGGCTGGTCATCTTCGGGCACCTGCCGACGATCGAGGACCGCGAACGGTTCTCGAGGGTGCTGACCGACAACAGCCGCCTCGACGAGAGCATGCGCAAGCACTTCGAAGGATTCCCGCCCAACGGCCATCCCATGGCCATCCTCTCCGCGATGATCAACGCCCTCTCGACCCACGAGCCGGCGTTCGCCGAGACCCACGACGGGCTGGAGACAGCCGCCGCCAGACTGATGTCCAAGGTCCGCACCATCGCGGCCGCCTCGTACAAGGCGTCGGTCGGCGAGCCCATCCGCTACCCGCGCTACGACATGAAGTACGTCGAGAACTTCCTGCACATGATGTTCTCGGTGCCGTACAAGGACTACGTGCCCACCCCCGAGGTGGCCCGAGCCCTCAACCTGTTCCTCACCCTGCACGCCGACCACGAGCAGAACTGCTCCACGAGCACGGTGCGCATGGTGGCCTCCAGCCAGGCGAACATGTTCGCCTCGTGCGCGGCCGGGGTCTGCGCCCTCTGGGGGCCGCTGCACGGCGGCGCCAACGTCGCGGTCATCGAGATGCTCCAGCAGATCAAGGACGAGGGCGTGCCCGTCGCCAAGTACGTCGACCGGGTCAAGGCCAAGGACAAGAACAGCAAGTTGATGGGGTTCGGCCATCGCGTCTACCGCAACTTCGACCCGCGGGCCAAGATCCTCAAGAAGGCAGCCGACGACATGCTCGCGGCGATGAAGATCACCGACCCGCTGCTGGACATCGCCATGGAGCTGGAGGAGGCCGCCCTCGACGACCCGTACTTCGTCGAGCGCAAGCTCTACCCGAACGTCGACTTCTACAGCGGGATCATCCTGCGGGCTGTGGGCATCCCGCTGAACATGTTCACCGTCATGTTCTCGATCGGGCGCATGCCCGGCTGGATCGCCAACTGGCGGGAGATCCACGAAGATCCCAACGCCCGGATCTACCGACCGCGCCAGGTCTACGTCGGCAAGCCGCTCAGCCCGTGGCTGCCCCGCGAGGAGCGCCTCGGCATCGACTGACGCGCTTTCTTCGGCGCAGGCGATCACTTCGGCGCAGGCGATCCCGTCGGCGGTGCCCTAGTGCGGCTTGCGAGGCCGGCGCTCCGGCGCAGGCGATCCCGCCGGCGGTGCCCTAGTGCGGCTTGCGAGGCCGGCGCTCCGGCGCAGGCGATCCCGCCGGCGGTGCCCTAGTGCGGCTTGCGAGGCCGGCGCTTCGGCGCAGGCGATCCCGCCGG
>JBIOUP010000147.1:0-4645 GCA_044867305.1 Dermatophilaceae bacterium | reverse complement strand
TTCTGCCCGCCCACGGTCACAGCCGAGATTCCGACCGAGGTCAGCGCGACCCTCGCCGGGATCTCGCTGGAGGACGTCGACCTCTACGTCGTCCCGCAGGACACCACGATCGGCGCCCTGCGTTACGAGCAGGGCCTTCGCGTTGGGGGCAAGCTGCACGTCGCCGGGTTCACCGCCCAAGCCGACGTCGAGATCGACCCGCAGGACGGCATCGCCGCCAGCGGGTCCTTGAGCCCGGTGAGCATCGGCAGCGTCTTCTCCCTCACGGGCGCGGACCCGACCAAGGGCCCTGACCTCGATATCCAGGTGAAGGCGAGCGCAGTTCCCAAGGTCGAGTTCTCCGGCCGGGCGAACCTGCTCGGCCTCGCCGCGAGCGCCTCGGTGGCCCTGTCCGACAAGGGTTTCGACTTCGAGTGTTCGGGCCGGGTCTTCGGGCTCTTCGACGCCGACCTGACCGCGAAAGGTGGCAGCCTGCAGTCCGGCGCCGGCTTCATGATCCACGCTGACCTGCGCCAAGGGTTCCTCGACGATGTGGCGCGACGCGCTGCGGCGGTGCTGCAGCAGGCAGCCGCCGACGCCCAGGCTCAGATTGCCAGCGCCCAGCATGCTGTCGACGACGCTCAGGCGGACGTGAAGCGCTTCGGCGCGTCGGTCGAGGCGTCGAAGCGCGACCTGGCAGCCAAACAGGCCGACGCCCAATCCCAGCTTCAGGGACTGTCGGACAAGGTGGTCCAAGCGCAGCACAGCCTTGGCGTCATCGACGCCCAGATCGCGGCCACGCGGACCCAGATCCAGTCCGAGCGTGACGCGGCAGCCGCGCAGCTGCGCGACCTGCGTCAGAAGCTGGCAGCGGCCCAGGCCCCGGTGGACTCGTTGACGGGCCAGATCGCCGCTCAACAAGCCCAGATCGACCAGCTCAACCGCGACATCGCGTGGTGGAACCGGTGGTACAACAACCTCAAGTGGTACGACAAGACGTGGGGCTGGACCCGCCTCGGGGCCGAGGTCGGCTGGCGGGGCACCCAGCTGGCAGCGCTGAACCTGTCGATCCAGGGCCTGCGTGGCTCGCTCATCGGGGCGAACGCACTGCTGCAGGGGGCCCAGCAGGCCGTGAACCACGCGCAGGGCGCCGCCGCGACCTACCCGATCGAGCAGGATCCCCGGATCCTCGGTCTGCAGGGCCCCCGGGAAGGCGCGCGGCTCGCGCTGCAGGGAGCCCAGGGGGCTCTGGACGCCGCCAGGCAGTCGACGGCCATCGGCATCGCCCTGGCCAGCCAGACACTCACCGGGTTCCAGCAGCAGCTCGGGCTCGCCCAGTCGACGCTGGCAAGCACCACCGCAGAGCTGGGCCACCTCGGCCAGACCATCGGAGACGTCGCCGCGGTTGCGACGTATGTCGCCGCGCATGGCCTGGGCGCCCTCCTGGAGGTCAGGTCGGCTGCCTTCACCGGCACACTCGAGGCGAGCTCAGGCGGTTCGGTGACGCTCGACGCGGACGTCGTGTTCCAGGGCGTCGCGTCGACGGTGCACCTGTCGTACGACTTCCACAATCTGGCCGCGGGCGCCAAGGCCCTCGCCAAGCAGGTGCTGCCGAGCCTTCCCGTCTAGTCAGACCCGGCCGCCTCAGGCTCCGAGCCGCCGCCGATGCGGGGCTCGGAGTCTGGGGCGTTCGCCCAGTCTCGGGGGCCTTCGGCAGCCGAGCGGCGCCGTAAACGACCCGAGCCGTCGAGGAGCGCTAGTGAACGCCGCCGACTTGGCGCCATAGATCACCGTCGCGGGCCGCCACTCCCGCCAGCTCGAGCTGCCCCAGACTGGCGACCGTCTGCGTGAAGGTCACTCCGGCGTTGCGTGCCAAGGTAGCCACGTCGACGGCCTTGCGCACCGGCAGCGCAGCAAGCACCGCCTGACCGACCGCATCGACCCGGTCCTCGGACCGCACCGGTCCGCTCGGCCGGCGGGCTGCGTCTGACCCGTAAGCCCCCACCAGCTCGATCACCTCGTCGACGTCGGTCACGAGCACGGCATACCCGTCGCGGCAGGCCTGGTGGCAACCGGCCGAGCTCATGCTCGTGACCGGTCCCGGAACCGCGCCAACCGGTCGGGCGTGCGCGGCAGCCGTCCGCGCGGTGTTGAGCGAACCGGAGCGCAAGCCAGCCTCGACGACGACGGTCCCGGCCGTCATGGTGGCGATGAGCCGGTTGCGCATGAGGAACCGCGACCGCGTCGGCGCACTGCCGGGGGCCACCTCCGACAGCAAGGCGCCCACTTCGCCGATCTGCTCGATGAGCTGGCTGTTACCACTCGGGTACGCGCGATCCACACCGCCGGCGAGCACCGCGACCGTCGTCGCGCCCACGGCCAGCGCGCCGCGGTGGCTGGCCGCGTCGATGCCGTATGCCGCGCCGGAGACGACGACATAGTCGCGCTGACCCAGCCCGGCGGCGAGCTGAGTGGCTATCTCATCGCCGTAACGGCTGCTCGCTCGAGCGCCCACAACGGCAACCGAGCTCCCCTGTAGCGATTCCAGCCTTGCCGGCCCTCGCGCCCACAGGCAGATGGGCGGTGCCTGCAGGTCGTCGCAGCCACCTGGCCAGTCGCCGTCGCCGGGAATGAGGATCCGGGCGCCCCTGCGCTCCGCGACGTAGACGTCACGTTCGACGTCCAAGGTGGCGATGCGCGCCACAAACGGCTCAAGGGCCTGGTGGGCCCGCTCGAACACCGCGCGAAGGGCCTCGACTGCACCCAGCCGGGCAACCAGCCCCACGGCCCGAGGGTTACCCGGCTCGCTGAGCCGGGACCAGGCAGCTCTGGCCAGCCGCTCGTCCTGCAGGACATCGGGCAGGTCGCTCATCGGCGTCTCGGCTTCATCGAACGCGACCGGTCATGCCGCGGCTGCCTGCCGATGGCGCAAGGCCAGTGCCACGCCGACGTCCTCGCTCGTCGGGACGGTACGCCCGGCTAAGTCGGCAATCGTCCACGCCAACCGAAGGCAGCGATCGTAGCCCCGAAGCGAGAGCAGCCCCCGGTCGATGGCGCGGTCCAGCTGCACCGTGCACCGGCTGGTGAGCCGGAAGGTCGGCGTGCGCAGCAGGCTGCCCGGCACGCGCGCATTCACCACCACACCATGGGGTCGCCAACGCTGCGCCTGGGCGGCCCTTGCCTCTCTCACCCGTGCCGCCACCTCTCGGGTGGGCTCACCTGGAGCGAGCGCCAGGGTGGCCCGCGTCGGCGCCGAGACCTGGACCTGGATGTCGATCCGGTCGAGGATGGGCCCCGCGAGCCGCGACGTGTAGGTCCGCCGTTGCATCGGCGTACAGGTGCACCGGGCACCCTTGCCGTACGCCAGGCCGCACGGGCATGGGTTTGCCGCGAGCACCAGCTGGAAGCGGCAAGGGAAGCGGTAGCGTCCCGAGGCGCGCGCCACCACCACCCAGCCGGACTCGATCGGCTGACGCAGCGCCTGCATGACGTTGGGCTTGAACTCAGGCGCCTCGTCGAGGAACAGCACGCCGGCGTGCGCAGCGGTCACCGCACCGGGCATCACCTGGCCGCTGCCCCCGCCCACGATGGCCGGCATCGACGCGCCATGGTGCGGCGCGACGAAAGGCGGACGCCGGTCCAGGCCGTCGAACTGCGTCCGAGTACCCAGCACCGACCCAATTGCCGCGACCTCAAGCGCCTGGGCGTCGTCGAGCTCGGGCAGCAACCCGGGAAGCCGCTCGGCGAGCATCGACTTGCCCGCGCCAGGCGGCCCCACCAGGTACAGGTGGTGGGCGCCCGCTGCCGCGATCTCCAGCGCCAGACGGGCCTCGGCCTGCCCCAGCACGTCGGACAGGTCCGGATCGCGGGCCGCCGCCGCGTCAACTGGTTGAGGCGCCTCCTCGACCGGTGGGGGCACGCACCCGTGGGCAAGCACCTGATATCGGTCGATGAGCTCGGCAAGATGTGCCACCGGATGCACCCGCACACCGCCGACGAGCCGGGCCTCGTGCGCGTTCGCGACCGGGACCACGACGTGCCGCACGCCGTCGGCAGCCGCAGCGAGCACCAACGGCAACACGCCTCGCACCGGCCGAACCGCTCCGTCCAGCCCCAGCTCTCCGACGTGGACGACTTCTTCGACCACTCGTTGCGGAACCTGCCCTGCGGCCGTCAACACCGCGACCGCGATGGCCAGGTCGAAACCGCTGCCCACCTTGGGCCAGGACGCGGGGGAAAGGTTGACCGTGATCCGCTGTCGGGGCAGCGGGTGGCCACTGTTGGCGCACGCTGCTCGCACCCGGTCGGGGGCCTGGGCACAGGCCGAGTCTGCTCGCCCTCCGATGAGAAACGCCCAGAGCCCCGACGACACGTCCGCCTCCACCCGAACCGGAAAGCCGGTGACCCCGCGTAAGCCGACCCCCCGGGTGCGTCCCAGGCCCATCAGGCCACCCCGACAAGGTGGTGCACATGGCATGGCCCGCGCCGCGGACGGACCACTCCGATGACATCGACTCGCACGCTCGAGAAGCCGCCACCCTGCTCGTGCAGCCACGCCGCCGCCAGCCGACGCAGCCGAGCCAGCTTGCGCGCTGTCACCGCTTCAGTTGGGCAGCCGTATGCCGACCCGCGCCGGGTCTTGACCTCGCAGACGACCAGCACCCCA
>JBIOUP010000146.1:0-7723 GCA_044867305.1 Dermatophilaceae bacterium | reverse complement strand
TCCTGGAGTTTTCAGCGCCTCACAGCCACGGCGGCAGGTCGGGAGCCGGGCCGGCGGTCAGGGTAGTCACTGCGCCGCCCTCGCGGCCGGTGAGGTATGCCGTGAGGTCGGCGAGCGTGCCCTGCACAGTGACCGGGTCCGCCCCGGGCACGGACCAGCGCAGGCCGATGTCGGTCGGAGCGATGCGCAGGCCCGGGCCAACCTCCGGCGCCGAACCACGCTTGCCGGCGACGTCGGTGACGAGTGCGGCGAGGAAGTCCGCTGGCAGGTCCGCGAACGAGACCTTGCCCCCGTCGGCGACCGCGCTGAGGTCGATGGCGTGGACCATGACCTCGCGCGCACGCATCCAGGGAATCTCGGTGGCCGCCACCGCTCGGCCCTGGGCGGTGCGGACCTGCGCGGTCCAGTCCTGCTCGGCGAGTGCGTCGAGATCCTCCTCCAGCGCGGCTGCCGAGGAGCGCACCCACTCCCGCAGCGCGGCGGCATCGCGGGTCGCGCCCGCCTCGATGTCGGCTGCACGCTGCTCGGGCGAGGAGTACATCGGGGTAGCCTCACCGGTCTTGGCCCAGCGCACCAGGTTGCGCAGCGCGTCGGCGTTGGCAGCGACGTGGGCGACGACGTGCCTGCCGGTCCAGCCCGGCAGCCGCGTGAGCTCGTCGAGGCGTTCGTCGCTCATCCGCCCGAGCATGCGCAAGAAGGTCTCGGTGCCCTGGCCTACCCATCGGCGGCTGTCAGCGGCGGTGCGGGGAGTGCCGACGCGACGTTTCGCCGATGCCTCGGTCACCGCGGCTCGCCGTCGGCGACGACAAGGTTGTCCAGTCGGCCCAGGCCTTCGATCTCGGTCACGACCCGCTCGCCGGCCTGCAGGTAGCGCGGCGGCCGGCGGGCATCCCCGACCCCGGCGGGCGTCCCGGTGGCGATGATGTCGCCGGGGCGCAGCGTCACTATCGTCGAGACGTACTCGACGAGGACGACCGGGTCGAAGAGCAGGTCGCTGGTGCTGTCCTGCTGCATGGTCTCGCCGTCGACGACCGTGGTGATCGCAAGCGAAGGACGCACACCGCCCTCCAGCTCGTCAGGGGTGACCAGATACGGGCCGACCGGCGTGGTGGACTGCCAGTTCTTGCCTTGCAGCCACTCGACGGTTCGGTTCTGCCAGTCGCGGCAGGTGATGTCGTTCAGGACCGTGAAGCCGGCGATGGCAGCCTCGGCCTGCTCACCTCGCGCACGACGGACCTTGGCGCCGACGACGAGCGCCAGCTCGCCCTCCCAGTCGAATCGCTCGGTCTCTGCCGGCCGCAGGATGTCGTCAGCGGCACCGATGAGGGTGTCGGCGAACTTGGCGAACAGCGTTGGGTACTCGGGCAGCTCGCTGCCCATCTCGAGGATGTGGTTGCGGTAGTTGCTCCCGACGCACACCACCTTGCTCGGCTTGGGCACCACAGCAGCCAGCTCGACCTCGGCGAGCGCGCGCTCCTGCCCGGACGAGGACTCCGCACTGTGGCGCCAGTCGCGGGCGGCCAGCAGCTCCCCCAGGTCCTTCGCGCCCAGCTCGACGCACCCCTCCCCCTCGACCCGGACCGCTCGGGTTGAGCCGTCGTGCATGCGCAAGGTTGCGAGTTTCATCGGTCGACACCCTCCAGTGAGATCCGGGCCAGGTTGAGCGCTTCGAAGATGGGGGTGTCGCTGAAGCGGAACAGATCCAGCGCACCGGAGTCCGAGTCGGACGAGGAGGCATCCGAGGTGATCGACAGCGGCATCCAGGACGGAACGACGAACAGGTCACCCCGCGCGACACTCCACGTGTCGTCGCCCACTTGCACGGTCCCCGTACCGTCGAAGACCTGGAAGACCGACGACCCCACCTCCCGCCGGGGGGCGGTTCGGGTACCCCTGATCAGCCGATGGAACTCGGTGCGGATGGTCGGCAGGACATCAAGGCCGTTGGTCGGGTTCGTGTAGCGCACCGCCGCGTGCCCAGGTTCCACCGTCACGGCATACCCCTCGCTCTCGAGGTCGAGCTGGTCGCGAAGGGCGCGGTCGGTATCGGCCCACTTGTAGCTCAGCAGCGGTGAGCCGGGTGAGCTGCCCAGCCGCGACAGCGGACGGAGGCCGGGGTGGCCCCAGAGCCGCTCGGCTCGGGAGCGCTGGGGTGTCGCGTGCTCGGCCTGGCTGATCTCGTCGCGCCCGAAGTCGAAGAACTGTCCTTCGGTCTCGTACTGGAAGGGGATGTCCAGCCCGTCGATCCACGCCATCGGCGTGCTCGCCGCGTTGTGGTGGGCGTGCCAGTTCCACCCGGCCTGGGGCAGGAAGTCGCCACGGGCCATCGGTACCGGGTCGCCCTCGACGACCGTCCAGACCCCCTCGCCCTCGACGACGAACCGGAAGGCGTTCTGGGTATGCCGGTGCTCGGGGGCGTCCTCGCCGGGCATGAGGTACTGGATGGCCGCCCACAACGTTGGGGTCGCATACGGCTTGCCGCCGAGCGAGGGGTTGGCCAGGGCGATCGCTCGGCGCTCGCCACCGCGACCCACGGGGACGATACGGCCGGCCTGCTCGGCCAGCTCGAGCAGGGTCTTCCACTCCCACAGGTGCGGCTTGGCCTTGGACTTGGGGTGCGGCGGCATGAGGTCGCCGATCTCGGTCCAGAGCGGGACGAGCAGCTCCTTCTCGAACCCGCGGTAGAGGTCCTCGAGCTCGGGCGTCGGTTCCGGCTGGTTCTCCGCGGCGAGCGCCGAGAGATGCACCGGCGAGACGTCTGTGTGGGGCATCGGGCTGGCTCCTTCGGGCTTCGTCCTTGGCGTTGAGGCAGTAGATCGAGAAGCGTGGCGGGTTGACAACGGGTCGGCCGCTGCCGACCGGCTCGGGTGCCCAGGTACACAGCGCACCGCCTGCTGCCCATGCTGGTCTACCGGGACTTCGCCGTCCAGAGGCCCGACCGGCGGCCTGACGCCGGACCGGCGGGTTGTTCGGTGCGCAGGAGGGATGGGGTAAACCGACTTGCCGGAGGTAAAACCGAGCACCGGAGGTAAAAACGAGCGTTCTACCGCACCTCTACACTTCCGGAATGACCCGCCGCGGAGGTAAAACCGAGCACCGGAGGTAAAACCGAGCGTTCTACCGCACCTCTTTACCTCCACTTGGAGGCTCCGAACAGCTACGCCAGCGAGCCGTAGCCACCCCGGTAGTACAACAGCGCCGCGGAGGGGTCCTCGGCCAGCTCGATGGTCAGCACCTCGCCGATCACGATGCTGTGGTCGCCTCCGGGAAACACGTCCGTGGTCCGGCACTCGAAGGCGGCCAGAGCGCCCTCGATGAGCGCGACCCCCGTCTTGGGGCCGCGGTAGTGCGGGACGGGTTCGAGCTGGCCATGCAGCGGACGGCCTTTGGTGGCCAGCCACCGCGCGACGCCGCGGGCCTGCGCGGGCAGCAGGCTGATGCCCCAGTAGTCGGTACGCAACACGGCCTCGTGGTAGCGCGTCTCCGTCTCGACGCACACGAGCACGAGCATGGGGTCCAGCGAGACGGACGTGAACGCGTTGGCGGTCATGGCGTGGTCGAGCCCGTCGTCGAGGCATGAGGTGATGACCACCCCGGTCGCGAACCGGCCCATGGCCGTGCGGAACAGGTCGGTATCCGGCTCGGGGAGGTCGCTCACCCGCGGGCCCCCGGTGCCCAGTCCCGCGCCAGCAGACCAGGCCGTGGCCCCTCGTCGTCCGGCGCCTGCCGTTCTCCGGTCACCGGGTCGAACCTGATGAACGCCTCCCGTCCGCCGAGGCGTGCGGCGATGTTGTTGCTCAGCGTGTAGTACCCGTTGTAGACGGTGACCTGGCTGCGATGGGCCCCCAGGGCCCGAGCCTGTCGATCGCGCGCGGCGGGGTCGATGACAACGTGGGTGACCAGGGCATCGTCGACGACGCCCGCGGCATACGGTTCATCCGGGCCGGGCACGTGCAGACCGCTGTCAGCGGGCACGTGACCCGCGAGCCAGGCACGGTCCTCGGCCACCCACGAACGCGGCGTGACGATCTCGTATGCCGCCCCTCGCCAGTCGGATCCGAGGGCCGCCAGTGCTGCTTGGGTCACCCGCCGGGTCTGAATGTGGTCGGGATGCCGGTAGCCACCGGTGACGTCGTACGTCACGACAACGTCCGGGTCGCTGGCCCGGACGTGCTC
Source organism: Dermatophilaceae bacterium (assembly GCA_044867305.1). Lineage (GTDB taxonomy): Bacteria > Actinomycetota > Actinomycetes > Actinomycetales > Dermatophilaceae > Phosphoribacter. Next base: position 3,547 of record JBIOUP010000146.1, on the reverse strand, counting down.
GGCGACGAGTGCGGCGACGTGGTCGACGTCGGCCTGCACGAACGCCCGGGGATGATCGGCGCTTGGCATGCCCGCCATCCCGCTGTCCCGGAACGACGCCTGCCCGTCGGGCCCGCCGAGGATGGTATGCCGGGCACCCAGCCGGGCCATCGCCTCGGCCAGCTCGTCGGCCCGGTAGGCCGCGAGCGAGTCGTCGTAGGCGGCCGTGCGGTTCAGCAGCTCGGGCGGGATGACCTCCCCCTCGTCCCCGAGGGTGCAGGTGAGCACCTCGACGTCATGACCGGCCTCGACATAGTGCGCGATGGTCACGCCGGTCGCCAGCGTCTCGTCATCGGGATGGGCGTGGACGAACAGCAGCCGTCCCATTACCAGCGGGTCATCGAAGGACCGGACGCTCCTCAGGGAAGTGGCACGCCACCCGGTGCCCTGGGCTGAGCTCCAGGGGAAGCGGCACTTCGTCGGCGCAGCGCTGCTGGGCCTTGGGGCATCGGGTGCGGAACACGCAGCCGCTCGGCGGGTTCTGCGGGCTGGGCAGGTCGCCCTTGAGCAGGATCCGCTCGCGGTTCTCGTCCTTGATCGGGTCCGGAATCGGCACGGCCGCCAGCAGGGCATGGGTATAGGGGTGCAGTGGCCGCTCGTACAGCTCGTCGCGGTCGGCCTCCTCCATGATCTTGCCCAAGTACATCACGACGACCCGGTCGGAGATGTGCCGCACGACGGACAGGTCGTGGGCGATGAAGACGTAGGCAATATGCTGGTCGTTCTGGATGTCCTCCAGCAGGTTGACGACCTGAGCCTGGATCGAGACATCGAGGGCGGACACCGGCTCGTCGCAGACGATCAGCTTGGGCTGCAAGGCGATCGCCCGGGCGACACCGATCCGCTGGCGCTGGCCGCCAGAGAACTCGTGCGGGAAGCGGTTGTAGTGCTCCGGGTTGAGCCCAACGCGCTCCATGATCTGCTGGACCGCCTTGCGGCGCCCTCCCTCAGGAGTGATCTTCTGGATCTCGTACGGGGCGGCGATGATCGAGCCGATGGTCTGTCGCGGGTTCAGCGAGCCGAACGGGTCCTGGAAGATCATCTGCATCTGCCGGCGCAGCTCCCGCAGCTCTTCCCCGCTGGCGTGGGTGACGTCGCGACCCTCGAACTCGATGGTGCCCGACGTCGGCTCGAGCAGGCGCAGGAGGGTGCGTCCCGCCGTCGACTTGCCGCAGCCCGACTCGCCGACCAGCCCGATCGTCTCGGCGCGCCCCAGCTGGAACGAGATGCCGTCGACGGCGCGGATCGGCGCGTCGGCGTGCTTGAAGAGCGTCTGGCGGAACGTCGGGAAGTGCTTGGTCAGCTCCGTCAGGCGCAATAGCGGTTCGCCGTTTTGCTGACCCGGCGCCGGGGGGACGGGCTGGACGGTCGTGTCGGTCACCTGATCGCCCTCACAGCCGGGGCTTGACGGACTCGAGGAAGATCTCGCGGCGCCGAGGCGGCGGGATGTGACACCGGGCCGAATGGCCGGGCCGGGCCTCCAACAGCTCGGGCACCACCGTGCGGCAGTCATCCCCCGGGACCTCCGAGCGGAAGTTGCAGCGCGGGTGGAAAGCACAGCCAGAGGGGACGAAGATGAGCGACGGAGGCTGGCCCGGAACGGGGTTGAGCCGCTGCTGACGGACCCGGTCCAGGCGCGGCATGGAGGTGAGCAGGCCCCACGCGTAAGGGTGCTCAGGGGTGTAGAAGACGTCCTGGACCGGACCCTGCTCGACCGCCTTGCCGGCATACATGACGAGCACGTCGTGGGCCATCTCGGCGACGACCCCGAGGTCGTGGGTGATCATGATGATCGCCGAGTTGAACTCGTCCTGCAGCTTTCGCATCAGGTCGAGGATCTGGGCCTGGACCGTGACGTCGAGGGCCGTCGTCGGCTCGTCGGCGATGAGCAGCGATGGGTCGTTGGCCAGCGACATGGCGATCATCGCGCGTTGACGCATCCCGCCGGAGAACTCGTGCGGGTACTGGTCGACACGCTTGGTCGGGTTGGGGATGCCCACGAGTCCGAGCAGCTCGACCGCGCGGGTCGTGGCGGCCTTCTTGTTCGTGTCCGGCTGGTGCACCCGGATCGCCTCGACGATCTGCGACCCGATGGTGTAGTAGGGGTGCAGCGCCGACAGCGGGTCCTGGAAGATCATCGCCATCTTGTCGCCGCGCAGCTCACGCAGCCGATCGTCCGAGATCCCCATGAGGTCTTCGCCGTCGAGGATGATCTGGCCGGACGTCTGCGCCCGGGTGCGCCGGTGCAGGCCGAGGATGGCCTGACTGGTCACCGACTTGCCCGAGCCGGACTCGCCCACGATGCCGATCGTCTTGCCTCGCTCGAGGCGAAAGCTCACCCCGTCGACGGACCTGACCAGCCCGTCCTCGGTGGGAAAGTGCACCTTGAGGTCGCGAACCTCAAGGTATGCCGTGCCGGTCTTCTCGAGCGTCGCACCGGGTGCCCGCGTCGAGGTGGACGGCGTAACAGGCTCACTGGTCATGGCCGTCCCTCAGGTGAGGCGCACGCGCGGGTCGATGACGCCGTACAGGATATCGACGACGAGGTTGGCGATGACGATGAAGAACGCGGCCGTGACGACGATCCCGACGATGAGCGGCAGGTCAGTGTCGGTCACTGCCCGGATCGCAGTCCAGCCCAGCCCCTGGAAGTTGAAGACCTGCTCGGTGATGATCGCCCCCCCGAGCAGCCCGGCCAGGTCCAGGCCCGCCGCCGTGACGATGGGAGTGAGCGCGGCGCGCAGCCCGTGCCGGCGCACCACGACCGACTCCTTGACCCCTTTGGCCCGGGCGGTGCGGATGTAGTCCTCGTTCATTGTCTCGAGCATGTAGGCCCGGGTGAGCCGAACATACGAGGCAGCGAAGATGCACGCCAGGGTGATTGCAGGCAGCACAAGACCTTGAGCCCACAGGAACGGGTTCTCGGTGAACGGGGTGTAGACCGGCACGGGGACCAGCTGCCACTTGATGGCGACGAACGTGAGCAGCAGCAGGCCGATGAAGAAGGTCGGCAGGGAGAACCCGATGAGCGCCAGCCCGACGATGGTGCGGTCCGGCCACTGGCCGCGTTTGAGCGCGGCGATGATTCCGCCGACGATCCCGACCACCATCCACAGGCAGAACGCCGCGAGCGCCAGGGACGCCGTGATCGGCAGAGCCCCGGCGATGATCTCGGTGACGGATTCGCTCTTGATCCGGGAGTAACCCAGACATGGCGCCTTGCAGGTCGCGACGATGTCGGGGGCGGCCGCTTGCAGTGCCGGGTCCTCGGGGAACTTCCGGTCGACGAACAGACCCTTGACGAAGTTGGCGTACTGCACGTAAAGCGGCTGGTCGTAGCCGAGGAACCTGCGGTTGCCTTCGATGATCGCCGGTGTGCAGTTCTTGGCGCACGTCAGCCTGGCCGGGTCCTGCGGCGCCGCGAAGAAGAGCAGGAAGGTTGCCATGCTGATGATGAGCAGCATGACGACGACTGAGATCAACCGCCGGAGAATGTAGAAGACCATCG
>JBIOUP010000145.1:0-5057 GCA_044867305.1 Dermatophilaceae bacterium | reverse complement strand
CGGTCGTCGAGCTCACGTCTGGCACCACGCAGTGATGCGGCGACCGCGACAGCGGCCACCGCGCCCGTGGCGATCGAGGTCGGGGCGTCAAGGAAGCCGTCAGGCACATGCATGGGGGGCCTCCTCGTGGGTGACGGCGCGCGGCCGGGGTTTCGGTACGGTGAGCTCTGGGTATTCATCCACATGTTATTGCGAACAGTTTGCAATAAGCAACCGCGAGGAGTATGCCGTGACCGACCGCCTGGGGGTGGGCGACCCCGCCCCCGCATTCACGCTCGCCGACGACACGGGAGCGCAGGTGTCCCTTGCCGATTATGCCGGCCGCAAGGTCATCGTGTACTTCTACCCGGCGGCCATGACGCCGGGATGCACGACGCAGGCGTGCGACTTCTCCGACTCCCTCGACGCGTTGGCGGCCAAGGGGTATGCCGTGCTCGGCATCTCGCCGGACTCGCCGGCCAAGCTGGCCAAGTTCCGGCAGCAGGAGCATTTGACGATCACCTTGCTGTCCGACCCGGACAAGGCCGTGCTGACGGCATACGGTGCCTTCGGCGAGAAGTCGATGTACGGCAAGAAGATGGTGGGCGTCATCCGCTCGACGTTCGTGGTCGACGAGGGCGGGAGGATCATCGACGCCCGGTACAACGTCAAGGCGAGCGGCCACGTCGCCAAGCTGCGCGGCGACCTTGGTCTGTAGGGTGGCAGCGAGGACGAAGGGAGCCTACGCATGAGCGGGAACCGGTCGACCGCCCAGATCGAGGCAGACATCGCGGCGACGCGGGAGCGGTTGGCCCGCACCATTGACGAGCTCGCGTACCGGGCAAAGCCACGGAACATCGTCCGCCGGGAGGTCGGCTCTGCCAAGGCAACCTTCACCCGGGCCACCCGCTACGAGGACGGCTCGCTGCGCACGGAGCGGATCACGGCCGTCCTGGGCGCTTCGGCAGCCGTACTGCTGGGGATCGGCTTGCTGCGCCGGCTGCTGAGCTAAGGAGGGGGCGCTTGCTGATGTCCCGCCCCGACGTCGACCAGGAGCGGCTGCCCATCCGGATGATGTGGGACCGCGTCCTGGTTTCCGTCGATGCCGAGAAGGGCGAGCGCAAGTCCGGCGGCGGCATCCTCATCCCCGCCACCGCTTCGGTGGGCAAGCGCCTGGCCTGGGCCAGGGTGGTCGCAACGGGTAATGCGGTGCGCCACATCCAGGTCGGCGACCGGGTGCTGTTCGACCCCGAGGACCGGCACGAGGTGGAGCTACAGTCCAAGGACTACATCCTGCTGCGCGAGAAGGACATCCACGCTGTCGCGGCATCGCGCGTTGAGGACGGCACGACCGGGCTGTACCTGTAGGCGCCTCGTCCGGCGAAGACGGCGGCGACGACGACCGGTTTCTCAACGGCTCGGCTGATGGCCTTCAGCCGTGCTTGCGACTCGCGTCGTCCAGGCTTTGAGCTCCCGCACGACCGCTCGACGCGCCAACCATCCCAGCCCCAGGATGGCAGGCTGACGAAGCTCCCACTGCAGCAAGCAAGAAGCGTCGTCGAGCCGAACGAGTCGCCCGTTCTGCTCGCCCAGCCAGCGGGTGCCTTGCCGTGCCTCCAACCGAACGTGCGTCGGGGCAACGCCGTCCAGCACGAGGTACTCGACTCGCATCGGCCGAAGAACCAAGCGAAGATCGACGACGTACGAGGAACCCGGCGTCCCAGGGTCTCCGTCCATCGAGACGAGTGAGATCCTCGGGTCCATCCGGGGAATCATCTGCGGGTCGACGACGACATCCCACACGCGCTTCTGCGACGCCCTGATCGTCACCGAGTGGCGGCAGGTGAACGTGGGCACCCAGCGCACAATAACGCAAACCGGGCACAGCGTGGCCGGCTCGACTTGCCAGACGCGGTGACTGGACCAATGTGGTTGCTACACGCGCCTTTTGGCAACCGTGAGGCTCTGCTCAATGGTCATCCGGTGCGATGACCGTTCGGGCTGGCAAGCCACGGACCGAAGACCCGTGAGCCAGGTTGTTTGTGCGCCGCCAGGGATTCGAACCCCGAACCCAGTGATTAAGAGTCACTTGCTCTGCCATTGAGCTAGCGGCGCGCGACCCGCCACTCTACACGGCAGCCGACGATGGCGGGAAACCGCGCCGCCGCCGGTACCAGAGCAGCGCGATCGCTCCCGCCACAACGACGACGAGGGCAGCCACGGCCCACCCCGGCATACCAGAAGACGTGCCTGTGGGGGCGTTCGCCGCAACGGCGGAGACCGACTCCGAAGGCGCCACGGCAGCCGTCGGAGCTGGCGAGCCGGGTGCCGTGGAGCTCGGCGCCGCGGTCGGGCTCGTCGCCGCCGCAGCAGCTCCCGTCACGGTGAACTCGCTGGCGCCCGAGACCGGGTGGCCGTCGGTGCTGACGACGCGGTAGGCGATCCGGTAGGCACCAGCGCCCACCTCGGCACCACTAGGCACTGGCATCGTCACCGTCCCATGCGTCACCGTTGGCGCGGCCAGGGCGACCGGGGCACCAGCGCGGGTCAGCGACACTTGGACGAAGGCCGGGTTGACGTCCTCGTTGAAGACGAGGACAAGCTCGGTGGGCGGCCCGGCGAGCGTGGCACCGTTCGCTGGAGTCACCGACCGCAGCTCGGCGTGCACCGGAACGGCCCATGCGGCATACGCATCGGCCGGCAGCAGTGCACCCAGAGCCACAGCCAGCCACGCCACGACCAGCCAGCGAGGCACGGCATACCGCTGCGTCCTGGCTCGCACCATCAAGTCCCTCCCCGGCCGACGGGGAGTGGCCCACCGTCAGCCCCAGCAGTTCGGGGTGAGTGACGGGACTTGAACCCGCGACACCCGGGACCACAACCCGGTGCTCTACCAGCTGAGCTACACCCACCGTGGCGCGTGACCGGCGTACCGCCCGCGCGCACAGCGTCGATTATCGTACCGGGTCGCTGTCCTGCTCGGCCGCGGCGGCAGCGTCCACGAGGAAGCGCCGGCTGAGCGCCTTGAGCGCCGGCGAGTCAAGTCCTGGGGGCGGGCGGAACACCGCCTCCCGGTAGTAACGCAGCTCGGCGATGGACTCGCGGATGTCCGCCAGTGCCCGGTGCCCACCCGACTTGGGCGGGGCGTGGAAGTAGGCTCGCGGGTACCACCGGCGCGACAGCTCCTTGATCGAGGAGACGTCGATCACCCGGTAGTGCAGGTAGCCCTCCAGCTCGGGCAGGTCGCGCGCGAGGAAGCCGCGGTCGGTTCCCACGGAGTTGCCCGCCAGCGGGGCGCGTGCGGCTTCGGGCACCCACTCCCGCACGTAGCCGAGCACCAGTGCTTGGGCCTCCTCCAAGCTGACACCGCTCGGCAGCTCGCCCAGCAGCCCCGACGACGTGTGCATCTCTCGCACCAGGTCGATCATCTGCTCCAGCGCCTCCGCGGGCGGCGCGATGATGACATCCACCCCGTCACCGAGCTGGTTCAGCTCGTAGTCGGTGACGAGCGCGGCAACCTCGATCAACGCGTCGGTCCGCAACGACAGGCCGGTCATCTCGCAGTCGATCCAGACGATCCGGTCGGCGAGGGCACGCTCGTTCGGTTGCGTCACAATGCCACCCTAGGACCCGATGACCCAGCCTTGCGGCTCGGGCGTGCCCAGATCGACGGCTACGACATCGACCGGCCGTCGGCGGGGTAGCCGCGCAGCACGTTCCGCCGTGCTGGCCCACGGCTGACCAACCGACGAGCCAAGCCCACCCGAGGGGCGCGGTGCCGCCCCGCCCGCCGTCTGCGGCGCGCCACAAGTGCAGGCGGTATGCCGTGCCCCAGCAGCACAGCGCGACGCGCGAAGGTCCACACGGCGAGCCCGGCCAGCACGACCCCGAAGCCGAGAAAGGTCGCCGCCTCGCCGGCCACGGCCAGCAGGGTGCCGGCGACCAGCGGCCCGAGCGGCGCAAGCGCAATGGCGCAGAACGCAACCGTGCTCTGCACCCGTCCCTGCAGCTCGTTGGGTGTGCGCACGGTGATCAGGGTGAAGACCACGGTGTTGAGCGCGGGGGCCAGCAGTGCGCAGACCGCGAGCAACGGGCCCAGCACTTGGGGCTCTGGCCGAAAGGCCATGGCTGGCACCGCCGTCGCGAAGACGATGAGCAACGTCAGCAGGGTTCGGCGCATCCCCCACCGCCGGCCGATGGTCGGAGCGAGGAGCGCTCCGACGATGGAGCCGACCGAGGACATGGCAACGACGACGCCGACGATGGGCGCGGGCACTCCGTCGACGCTCGAGACGGCGATGACGACCAGGACGATGCCGCCGAAGGCACTGTTGAGCACGGAGCCGTTCACGAGCGCGAGCCGAAGGGCCGGCACGCGCGCGATGAAGCGCGCCCCGGCGACCAGGTCGCCGCGGAAGGTCCGGTCCTCGTCGACCTCGACGGTGAGCCGGGTCCGCATCCCGGCGGCCAGCAGCGCAGACACGAGATAGGACGCGGCGTCGACGACGAAGGGCAGCCACGGGTGCACGGCGAAGAGCACCCCGCCCAGAATCGGGCCGATCAGGTAGATGGCCGAGTTGCGTGCCTGGACAAGCGATATCGCCTCGGGTAGCTCGTCCTCGGCCACCACACTGGGCAGCGCGGCCGCGCTTGCCGAGCCGTAGACGCTCGCGGCGACGCTGTCGAGCAGGGCGGCCGCGATGATGAGCGGCAACGATCCCACGTTGGTCGTGACGGCGAACACCAAGGCGCACAGACCGAGGCAGCCGAGCAGGTCGCAGACGACCATGACCGTGCGACGGTCGAAGCGGTCGGCCACGGCGCCGCCGGGGAGGGTGACCAACAGATCGGCAGCTTGGTCGACGAAGGCCGCTACGCCTGCGGCCGCCGGGCTTTCGGTCATCTGCAGGATGAGCAGGGGCAGGGCGAGCGCAGTGCCACGCGACCCGAGCTTGGACAGCGCCTGGCCGACCCACATCCGGGTGAAGTCGCGGTTCCGGGCGAGGGCGCTCACGCGCACGGTGGCCTCCTTCGCGTGACAACTGTTGGGGCACATGGCAAGCGGTGGCGGGGCCGGG
>JBIOUP010000144.1:0-5102 GCA_044867305.1 Dermatophilaceae bacterium | reverse complement strand
GCTGGTGGACCCCCTCTTTGCCGGGCAGCTGCTGCTCAGCGTCATGGGCGTGGAGACCGAGGAGGCGGTCGACGGGTCGCAGATCATGCGCTTACTCTGCCACGATCCGAACTCGCCCAGCTCGATCATGTCGGCCTTGACCGGGGCACGCGAGAGTGCGCGCCGCTCCCGCGAGACCGTCTCGGCCGAGATGTGGGAAGCCATCAACATGACCTGGCACCGGATCCAGTCGGGCGAGCTCACGCAGGGTATGCCGACCGCGACCTTCCGTTGGGTCCGAGAGCGGTGCGCCGTCATCACCGGCATCGCCGACGGGACGATGAGCCACGACCAGGGCTGGAACTTCCTGGTCCTGGGCCGAAGCCTGGAACGGGTGGACATGACCGCACGGCTGCTCATTGCCGCGGCACTGGGCAACTCCGTGCTGTCGTGGGCGAGCGCGTTGCGCGCCTGCGGAGCCGACCACGCGTTCGTCCGCAGCTATCGCGACCAGGACTCCGAACGCGACGCCGCCGAGTTCCTCATCCTCGACGGGCTGTTCCCCCGTTCGCTTGTCTACACCCTGGGCGAAGCCCAGGAAGCCCTCTCCCGGCTGGACAGCGTCGATCGGCGCATCGCGGCGCAAGGGGATGCCGCCCGGCTCCTGGGCCGGGCCAGGGCCGAGCTCGAGTACCGCACCAGGGGCGAGATGCTCACCGACCTGCCGGAGCGGATGTCCGATCTGCAGGCCACCTGCAGCGCGACCAATGACGCCATCGCCCGGCGGTTCTTCGAAGGAGCCGTTGCGGCACGGTGGCAAGAGGGAGCCGGGGCGTGAGCACCACCCTGCGGATCGTGCACCGCTCGGGTTACACGTATACCGGTGGGGCCACGGCCTCGTTCAACGAGGTGCGGATGATCCCGCGTTCCAGCCACGAGCAGCAAGTCATGCACAGCCGCATAGAGATCAGCCCGGTGCCATGGAGCTACACGTATACCGACTACTGGGGCACGACCGTCACCGCGTTCGAGATCTTCGAACGTCATGAATCACTGACGGTCCAGGCCACCAGCACCGTTGACGTGCAACGGCATACCGAGAGCCAGCCACGCCTTGGCTGGGATGACCTGGAGAACCCCCGGCTCATCGACCGGCACTGCGAGCTGCTCGAGGTCAGCGAACGCGTCGCTCCTCCACCCGACCTGCTCCAGCGCGTGGAGGCACTCCGGGCCGCCAGCCCCACGCCGCGAGATCTGGCCCTGGCGGTGGTCGGTCTCGTGCACGACGAGGTGAGCTATGTCTTCGGCGCTACGGGCGTGCACACCCACGCCAGCGAGGCTTGGGAGCAGCGTTCGGGCGTTTGCCAGGACATGGCCCACCTGGTGATCGGGTCGCTGCGATCGGTGGGCGTGCCGGCTCGGTACGTGTCCGGGTACCTCATGCCCAAACGGGACAGCCCGATCGGAGTGCCCGAAGCTGGCGAGTCCCATGCCTGGGTGCAGTTCTGGGACGGTGCCTGGATGGGCTGTGACCCCACGAACAACATCCCGCCCGGCGACCTGCATGTCGAAGTGGCGGCCGGCCGCGACTACGGCGACGTCGCCCCCCTCACCGGCATCTTCAACGGTGGGCGCACAGCGGACATGTTCGTCACTGTCGAGATGACCCGGATGGGGTGACGGGCCCGCGACGAAGCTCGTTGAGTTCTGGGCGTCTGTGCGTCTGCTGCCCCCCACAAACTCGTTGAGTTACGGCGCCGCCCCCGACAAACTCGTTGAGTTTACGTCCACTCCACGATGCATCATGGAGCAGCCGACAAGTCGTTGAGTTTGCCTGCGGCACTCGCGACGCGGGGACCGAGGGGGGACCAATGTGGGACCGAGGGGGGACCGAGGGGGGACCAATGTGGGACCAATGTGGGACCGAGGTGGGACCGAGGTCGACCGAGGATCGCCAGCCTCGGCAGCTGTGGTGGCGGGTCCGGTGGTTGGTCAGCTGGTCGAAGCCGTCTGGAGGATGTGGAAGGCCGGCTCCTCGTAAGGGTGTGCCGCGCGCAGCGCGGCGACGACCTGGGCTCTGCGCGACCGCGGCAGGACCAGCTCGATACGCTCCTCGGCGACGTGTTCGAGCTGACCTGGCCGGCCGATCGCCGGATTCGCCCCCTCGACAGGCCGGAACTGGCCGGTACCAGGGCTGACAAAGGCGCACTCCCGGTAGGCACCGATGGACCCGGCGCCGGCGGCGAACAACGCGGCGAGCACCCGGCCGGTGGCCCCGGCCGGGACATAGGTGACCAGGACGTCACGCTCCTGCGACTGCTCGTTCAGCACGGTCGGCCCGCCGCGACCGTCAACGGCCGACGAACTTGGCCCGTCCTGGCCCGTTCTCCACGAACGAGCTCATCCCGATCTTGCGGTCCTCGGTGGCGAACAGCGAAGAGAACAGCACCTTCTCCAGGGCCAGACCGCCTTCCAGGTCCAGCTCGACGCCCCGGTCAACAGCCTCCTTGGCCGCCCGCAACGCGAAGGCGGGCCCTCCGACGAACGAGTGCATCCAATAGCGTGCCGCCGCATAGACCTGGTCGTCGGGCACGACCCGGTCCACCAGCCCGATGGCGGCCGCCTCCTCGGCCTCCACGAACCGCCCGGAGAAGATGAGGTCCTTGGCGCGTGAGGCCCCGATGAGCCGCGCGAGGCGCTGGGTTCCCCCCATACCCGGAATGACGCCGAGCAGGACCTCCGGCTGACCCATCTGTGCGGACTCGCCAAGGACGCGGAAGTCGCACGCGAGCGCCAACTCACAACCGCCCCCGAGCGCGTATCCGGTGACAGCGGCCACCGTGGGTTTCGGGATCCTGGTCACCGCGGTCGCGTAGCCGTGCAGAGCGTCGACAGCGGTCGCCATGTCCGTGTATGACATCGCCTCCATCTCCTTGATGTCCGCTCCCGCCGCGAACACCTGTTCCCCCCCGTAGACGATGACGGCCGCGACGTCCGTCCGCGCGGCTGCCTCCTCGGCAGCGCCCTTGATCTCGTCCTGGACCTGCAGGTTCAAGGCGTTCATCTTCGGCCGGTCCAACCGGATCGTGCCGATCCCGTCCTCCACCTCGAGCCGCACGAACTCACTCATCACTGCTCACCCTCTTCCGACGACGTTTCGGTGGGCTGGCTGCCTTCGGGCAGGAACGACTGATGCCAAGCGCCCACCACCTGCAAGATCAGGTCGACGGTCAGCTGGAAGAGCGTAGAGAGGTCGGTCGTCGGCGCCACGAGGTGCGCGGCGGTGACGACGAGGTTTCCGCCGGAAAGCCCCACCTTGGCCAGGTTGAGCTGCAGGGTGAAGTCGTTGCACCGCTGCAGCCGGACCAACTCGTCCTCAGGCACATGGTCGCCGATGAGCCACTGCCCGAACACCCGCATGATCGGGAAGTCGCCGTCCTGACAGCGCACGAACAGCTGCTGGGGCGGCTCCCCGATGGTGAACGCGACGTCTCCGTCCGCGTCGATGTCGGGGTTGACGCCGAGGTCCTTGACCACGTCAAGGACCCGGCCGCGTAGCGGATGCTCATCGGCCGGAGGGGGAAAGTTGGGCAGGGCGGTCGGATCCGTCATGAGCCCACCGTAACTTCAGCCCTACCCTGATGCCATGTCACGTCGGACACCCGGGCGGGAGGACCTGCCCCCCGCACCGGGGGTCACGCTGCGCGACGAAGGCGCTGACGTCTGCGTGTTCGCGGCCCACGCCGACGGCGTCGAGCTGTGCCTGTTCGATCCGGGCGACAGGAGCGGGCGTTCGGAGCGGCGGATCGAGCTCACCGAGCGCATCCACGGCCACTGGTTCGCCTTCGTGCCCGGCTTGCGCGCCGGGCAGCGCTACGGCTTCCGCGTGCGAGGACCATGGTCGCCTCCCGACGGGCTGCGCCACAACCGGGCCAAGCTGTTGCTCGACCCGTACGCCCGCGCCATCGAAGGCGAGGTGACCTGGCGGCCGGAGGTGTTCGGCCACCTCACCAAGGCCGACCTCACCGCCGAGGACCCCTACACCCTCGAGGACAGCGACTCGGCCGCATTCGTCCCGCGCGGCGTCCTCGTGCGCGACGACTTCGACTGGGGGCAGGACTGCCACCCCCGCCGCTCCCTCGCCGACACAGTCGTCTACGAGACCCACGTGCGCAACCTGACCATGCGCATGGCACGAGTCCCGGCGCCGCTGCGGGGCACGTATGCCGGCCTCGGCCACCCCGCGACCATCGAGCACCTCACCAGCCTTGGCGTCACGGCCGTCGAGCTGCTGCCGGTGCAGGCCTTCGCCTGCGAACCCCAGCTCGAGCGGCGAGGCCTGCGCAACCACTGGGGCTACAACACGCTCGGCTTCTTCGCCCCGCACGCCCCGTATGCCGCGGCGACGGAGCCGCAGGCGGTGCTCGACGAGTTCAAGGGCATGGTCAAGTCGCTGCACAGCGCGGGCCTCGAGGTCCTGTTGGACGTGGTCTACAACCACACCTGCGAGCAGTCCTTCGACGGTCCGACGCTGTCGTGGCGGGGGCTGGACAACCGGACCTACTACCGCCTGGACGGCCGTGGCCAGGACATCGACGTCACCGGCTGCGGCAACACCCTCGACGTGCGCGAGGTCGCTACGTGCCGGATGATCCTGGACTCGCTGCGCTACTGGGTGACCAACTGCCACGTCGACGGCTTCCGGTTCGACCTCGCAGTTGCGCTGGGCCGCGGCAAGAACGACGAGTTCGATCCGGGCCACCCGTTCATCGTCGCGCTGCGCACCGACCCGGTCCTGTCCCACGTGAAGAACATCGCCGAGCCGTGGGACGTCGGCATGCAGGGCTGGCGGACCGGACAGTTCCCACCCCCGTTCAGCGAGTGGAACGACCGGTTCCGCGACCGGGTGCGTTCCTTCTGGCTCACTGACATGGCGCGAGAGCTGGGCGGGCACTCCGGACACGGCGTGCAGGACCTGGCCACCCGGCTGGCCGGCTCGGCGGACCTGTTCCATCACAGCGACCGGGCAACGTTCGCATCCGTCAACTTCGTGGCGGCGCACGACGGCTTCACCTCCGCCGACCTGACCATGTACTCGGGCAAGCACAACGAGCGCAACGGGG
>JBIOUP010000143.1:0-4148 GCA_044867305.1 Dermatophilaceae bacterium | reverse complement strand
GGAGAAGCGACCTGGATCGGCACGCCACCGGTTGGCGTGCCGACGAGCGGCGACCCCACCGAGGCGTTGCGGGACACCATCGCGGCGCTCGCGACGCGGCGGATCGACGGGCTGCCGCCGCTCACCGGCGGAATGGTCGGCTCGATCACCTACGACGCGGTCCGCAGGTGGGAACGGGTGCCCGACGAAGGACGTGACGAGCTCGGCATCCCTGAGCTGGCCATGGTCCTGGCTACCGACCTCGCCGTGTTCGACCACGCCGACTCGTCGCTGCTGCTGATCGCCAACGCCGTCAACTACGACGACACCGACGAACGCATGGAGTGGGCCTGGCGCGACGCGGTCGAACGTCTCGACCGGATGACGGCTGACCTCGCGGCACCCGCAGAAAGCACGGTCGCCGTCATCGAGCCGATCGAGCTGCACGTCGCCAGCTCGCACACCCAGGAGCAGTACCACGACCTCGTGGAGCGCGCGAAGGAGGCGATCCGCGCCGGTGACGCCTTCCAGATCGTTGTCTCACAACGGTTCTCGGTGCCGTGCACGGCCGACTCACTCGACGTCTACCGGGCCCTGCGCGCCTCGAACCCCAGCCCCTACATGTACTACCTGCGCCTGCCGCATCCCGACGGCACCGCATACGACATCGTCGGCTCGAGCCCGGAGGCGCTGGTCAAGGTGACGGGTCGCCAAGCCATCACCCACCCCATCGCCGGCTCGCGTCCGAGAGGCAAGACGCCCGAGGATGACGTGCGCCTGTCCGACGAGATGGCCGCCGACGCCAAGGAGCGCGCCGAGCACGTGATGCTCGTCGACCTCTCCCGCAACGACCTGCAGCGCGTCTGCCGGTCCGGCACGGTGGACACCGTCGAGTTCATGACGGTGCGCCGGTACAGCCACGTCATGCACCTCGAGTCGACCGTCGTCGGAGCGCTTCGGGAGGGGATCAGCTCCTATGACGTCCTCGTGGCGACCTTCCCCGCCGGCACGCTGTCGGGGGCACCCAAACCGCGAGCCATGGCCCTCATCGACGAGCTGGAGGGACTGCGCCGGGGGATATACGGGGGCGTGGTGGGGTACTTCGACTTCGACGGCGACCTCGACATGGCCATCGCGATCCGCACCGCCCTGGTGTGCGACGGGATGGCGTACGTGCAGGCCGGTGCCGGGATCGTCGCCGACTCGGTGCCGCAGCTGGAGTACGAGGAGTGTCACCACAAGGCCGCGGCTCTGCTGCGCGCGGTGCGCTCGGCCGAGGGCATGCGCGCGCCGGAGCGACCATGACGACGCGCAGGAGTGCCGCCCTGGGTGTGGCCGTCTCGGCTGCCGCACTGCTGCTGGTCTCGACGCGGACGTGGGTGACGGGGCGGACAACCGACCCGGTGCTCGGCGGCGCGCAGGTGGCCGCCACCGGTTCCCAGGCGGCGCCAGCCGCTGTGGCGTTCGGCGCGGTCTGCCTCGCAGCGCTGGTCGTCACCCTCACCGCAGCACCGCGGACGAGAGTGGGCGCCATCGTCCTGCTCGTGGCCTCTGCCCTCGGTGCGGGGTATGCCGTGACCCGGGTGCTGCTGGAGCCAGCCAGTGCGCTGTCGGCCCGGGCGGCCGAGCAGGCCGGCCGGAGCGGCTTGGTGAGCGTGACCGTCACGGTGACCGGATGGCTGTGGTGCGGCCTCATCTGCGCTGTTGGGCTGCTCGTGACGAGCGCATGGCTGGTCCTCGCGGTGCGCGGCACAGGCGGGCTGTCAGGGCGGTTCGACCGGGCGGGTGCGCCGGTCGAGGGACGGCAGCCGGCCAGGAGCAACTGGGACGCGCTGAGCGATGGAGATGACCCAACCGATGGTCCGCCGGTCGGCGGCTGGCACAATGGCCGCTGACCGGCCGAAGGAGAGCGCAGCGATGGCAGAGCACGACAACCACGGGCACAGTGTCGCCGCCTGGACGGCCGTGACCATCCTCATGGTGGCTTCGCTGGTCATGGCGGCTTCGATCGTGTGGCCGAGCGTGGGGCTGTTCATTGCCGGTGTGGTGCTCGCTCTCATCGGCATCATCGCCGGCAAGGTGCTTGCCATGGCCGGCTTCGGGGTGCGCAAGGTCACCGAGAGCTCTCCCGAGCCGGCACCCGGCACGAGCGAGATCGACAGCGGAATCAGCTGACCCGAGCGGCTCGATCCGCACGAGCGTCGCTTTGGTGCCGACCCATCGCCCTACGGGCGCGGGGTTGTCGATAGGGTCCCTCTGGCCGCCTCGGTTGCAGGGGGCGGGCCTTGCCCGATTCAGACACGAGAGGTGACTTCGTCATGTCCTACGGCTCCACCCCGCCGCCGCCACCACCTTCCGGCCCGCCGTCAGGGCCCCCGCCCTCGGACCCGCCGCCGCCACCTCCGCCACCCCCGGCCGGCCCGCCTCCGCAGTACGGCGCCCAGCAGTACACCTCATACGGGCAGCTGGCCCTGTGGCCCACACGTGCCCTGGGCTACATCGTGGACCTGGCCCTCTACATTCCCGGGTGGGTGCTGCTGTGGATCGGGGCACCGAAGACGGTCACCGTCCGCTCCCCATCAGGGGTCACCACGCTGAGCACGACTGGGCCGACCATCGTGTACTGGCTGGGAGTGGCGCTGGTGATCGGCGTGTTCGTCTGGAACCGTTGCATCCAGGGTGGCAAGGGCCAGACCGTCGGGCGCAAGGTCGCCGGGGTCACCCTGATCAGCGCACAGGGCCAGCCGATGGGCGCCGGGCTGGCGTTCGTGCGTGACCTCGCGCATATCATCGACAGCCTGATCTGTTACATCGGCTGGCTGTTCCCGATCTGGGACACCCGCCGGCAGACGATTGCCGACAAGATCATGAACACGACCGTCATCACGGTTCCGAAGGGATAGCCCACGGCCGCTCATCCGCCTGCGACTGCCTCATCCGGCCGGCCCGTCCCCTGGCGAGCCCGCCTGCCGGTCCTCGGGCGAAGGCGCCTGGGGACGGCCTGGACGACGGCCGGGCTGGGGGCCGCCGCAACGGCATACGTCTGGGCCTTCGACCCGAACCAGCCCGGTCGCTACCTTCCCTGCCCGACCTACGCACTGACCGGCACGTACTGTCCCGGCTGCGGCGGGCTGCGGTCCATGCACGCGCTGCTGCACGGCGACGTGGCGACATCGCTGGACCGCAACCCCGCCGTCCTGCCGGTCCTCGCGCTGCTCGCCGTGCTCGGCGTGGTCTGGTTGCGGCGCGGGCGCCCACCGATCCGGGTGAACCCGTCAGGCTGGCGCTTTCGGCTGATCCTGGTCCTGGTGGGCTGTTACTGGGTGCTGCGCAACCTGCCCGGTTGGACCTTGCTCTCCCCGGCGTAGCAGCCGTAGGACGGTCGCCCCGCTGACGGCGGCCAGGCGCTGCCCGGCGTGCTGGGTCTGCACCTGCGCCCGGGACATCTCGCTGAGCAACGGGATGCACGAGTTCAGCTCGAACGGCACCCGCCAGCGCCCGCCCGGGTTAGCCGCGAACATGAACGCCTCATGCGGGTGTCCGATGGGGTTGGCAGGGTTGGCAGGCGAAGCCGGGTTGGACAGGTCGTGCACGAGGATTGCGGCGGCCAGGACGTCGACCGTAGGGGGGTCGAAGGTCTCGATCCCGAGGTGGGCGTTGATCGCCTGGCGCTCTCGCATCAGTGGGTTCTTGAGCACCGACAGGGTCCGAGCGGGCGGGGCGATGTGCACGGAGGTGAGCATGCCGCCATCCCGGGTCAGCGCCATGCGCCAGCGCTGCAGCCGCTTGGCCAAGGCGTAGTTCTGGCCCTGCTCGAGGATGAAGGCATTGACCAGGCCATACCGGTTCGTCGGCGTCTCGATGATCGCGTCGTCCGGGTAGTTGGGCCGGAAGTAGCGGCCAAGGGAGAGCCGGTTGACCAGGCGCCCCACCGTCGCGAGCCGCTCGCCGCCGTCGTGTCTGCGCTCGGCCATGTCGACCGCCCGCACCGGCACGAGGAACACGTCCGCAGGGGTAGCTAGGTAGCACACCGAGAGGTCCTGCCGCTGTGCCGTCAGCTCCTCCAGCAGCAGGTCGAAGGCCATGGACAGACGCACGAACCCGGCTGAGTCGGCATACCCGTAGTTGCCCAACGTGATCGGGCCAGGCATGGCCTGCAGCCACCGGGC
>JBIOUP010000142.1:0-7212 GCA_044867305.1 Dermatophilaceae bacterium | reverse complement strand
TCACGCATCAGGTCAATCGTAGGTGCCCACCGCCCTTTCTGGTCAGGTCAGGTTCGCCGCTCCCCCGACGGGTTGGCTAAGCGTGCCACGACGAGGGCCCGCCACGCACCGGCTCGCAACGTGGTTGCAACCTCGGGTTCCTTACGCTCCCGCCAGCGGCTCACCGCCGAGCCGGCCGAGCGTAGGAGACACCTCAATGACGCGCATGGCGTTTCAGGCACCGGCCAAGGTACGCCCCGGGCCAGCCGAACTGCCCAAGGCGACCGAGCCGCCGACCGGAGTGGCGAAGTATGTCGTCCCGGAGATTCTCTTTGGCGATGCCGCCCTCCGCGAGATCGGCCACGCCGCCGTCCGACTCGGGGCGGAGCGACCGATGCTGGTGACCGATGCAGGCGTCTGGGACGCGGGGTGGTCCGATGAGGCGGCCCGACACCTGCACGACGCGGGCCTATCGGTCACGCTCTGGACCGGACTTACGCCGAACCCCAAGGACAGCGAGGTCGCCGCCGGGGCTGACCTGTACCGCGAGCAGGAGTGCGACGTGCTCGTCGCAGTCGGTGGTGGCAGCTGCATCGACGCCGCCAAGGGCATCGCCGTCGTCGTGTCGAACGGCGGCAACATCCTCGACTACGAGGGCATCGACAAGGTGACCGAGCCCATTCCCCCACTTGTCGCCGCTCCCACGACGGCGGGGACCGGAGCGGACCTGTCGCAGTTCGCGATCATCACGGATAACGCGCGACACGTCAAAGTCACCCTGCTCGGCCGGGCCCTCGTCCCCGATATCTCGATCACCGATCCGCGGCCGCTGACCACGATGCCGGACTGGCTGGCGGCGACAACCGGGCTCGATGCCCTGACGCACGGCATCGAGTCCTACGTTTCCCGGGCGGCCAACTTCCTCACCAACGGCCACGCTCTGGCCGCGATCGAGCTGGTCCAGCAGCACCTTCCGCAGAGTTTGGAGCAGCCCACCAGCGTGACGGCGCAGATGGGGATGGCCCGCGCGAGCATGTCCGCCGGCCTGGCCTTCACCAACGCGATCCTCGGTGCGACGCACGCGATCTCGCATCAGGTCGGGGGAGCGCTCGACCTCCCACATGGCATGCTCAACGCACTGCTTCTGCCGCACGTCATTCGCTTCAACGCAGTCGAGTTCCCGGATCGGTTCCGACCGATCGCGCAGAGGCTCGGCGTCGCCGACGCCGATCGCGTGCCTCCGGCAGAGGTGGCAGAGGTGATTGCCGACAAGGTGATCGCCCTCGCGGCATACCTCGGCGTGCCGCAGCGGCTGCGCGACCTCGAGGTGGCACGGGAGGACCTGCCGGCGTTCGCCGAGAGCGCGATGCGGGACGCCTGCATGACGACCAACCCGCGGGCCGTGACCAGAGCGGACGTGCTGTCGTTGCTCGAGGCGGCGTACTGACCCATGGCGCCCGAGCAGCAGTCGCAGGAGTCACCGGCGCTGGCGCAGCTGACCGGGGTTCGCTCCTCCAAGCCGACCTACTACCGCGAGTACCGCCACACCGCGGCCAGCCTGCACCGCAGCATCCGGGCGGTTGCCTCGACCTCAAAGGCCCTCACCGCCATCACTTCCGGCCCGGCGCGGCTGGTCGAGGACTTCCTGCCGGCGGTGGCCGACGCGTTGGAGGCCGACTGGGCCGCGCTCATAGCGGTCCATCCGGCGTTCCCCCGTTCGCCGTACCAGCTGATGGCGACGCGCAACCGACTTCTCGAACCGTCCGACCATCACGAGGGCATCCTGCTGCTGGACCCCGACCAGCAGCCGCCGCAGGACTGGTTCCACACTCGATCGAGCGGGATGGTCCGTCGCTGCGCCGCGCTGGACTGGGCCAGGGACGGCTCGGGCTGGCTGGCCGTGGAGATGCCCAGCCGTGAGGGCGCCGCGGAGACCGACGCTGCCATTCTCGCCACGCTGGCGAACCTCGTCGTCGCGGCCGTGCAGAGTGGCCACCTCCTGTCCGAGGGCGAGCGGCTGCGAACGGCGGCAACCAGCGCGTACGAGGAGCTGAGCGCCCACGCCACCCGCCTCGACGACACCAACCGCCAGCTCCGGCATACGCGCTCGGCCCTGGCCCAGGTTCGCGAGAAAGAGGTCGTCGACGCCGAGCGGGAGCGGCTGGCTCGCGAGCTGCACGACCGGGTCGCGCAGCGGGTCCTGGCCATCGGCATGGCCTTGGAGGTATGCCGAGGGCTGGCCACTGAGCAGCCGCTTCGGCTTCGCCTCGGCGAGGCCCAGGAGATGGCACGAGGCACGGTGCAGACGATCCGCAACGCGATCTTCGAGCTGTCGGCGGCCGATGAGCTGCTGCCTGGCGGGCTCGTGCCGTCCATGCGTGCGGTGGCCCAGCAGCTGGCCCCGGATGGTCCCGACGTTACTGTGCACTGCACGGGGGGTCACGTGAGGCTGGCGCTGGCCGCCGAACGGGCGCTGCTCATGGTGTTCCGTGAGGCGCTGTTCAATGTCGTCCTGCACTCCAGCGCCACCGCCGCGGTCGCGCACGTGGCCTACGGGCCGGACGCCGTTGAGCTCAGCATCACCGACAACGGCAGGGGCGACGCGGCTGTGTTGTCGAGGCACCTGCACGAGGCCCTCCGCTCGCGAAGCGGGTACCACCGGGGTCTCTGCTTCGTCTATGGCCGAATCCGTGAGCTGGGAGGAACACTGGATGTCTCGCCACCACCGGGCCCTGGCGTGCGGCTGACCGTGCGGGTGCCCATCGAAGCGCCGTCGGTGTCCACGTGAGCCAGCCCGCCGCGCAGCTGGAGCGCTCCGACCTGACCCGGCTGCTCATCGTCGACGACCACACGATCGTGCGGCAGGGGTTGCGCGCCATGCTCGAGCGGGAGCCGGGCATCGACGTCGTCACCGAGGCGGGCACTCCTGCCGAGGCACTGACCGCCATCGCGCGCACCGCCCCGCACATCGTCCTGTTGGACCTTCGCCTGGGTGCCGGCGGCGAAGACGAGGGCCTCGCGCTGTGCACGACGATCACGAGCCGATATCCCGACATCGGGGTGCTCATCGTCACCACCTTCCTCACGGACCGGCTGGTCACCGAGGCGATTCGCAACGGTGCCCAGGGCTATGTCCTCAAGGACGTGGACGCCGTCCAGCTGCTGCAGAGCATCGCGGCGATCAGGCGCGGCGAGAGCGCCTTCGACAGCCATGCCGCGGCAGTCGTCGTCCGGTCTCTGTCCAGACGCCCGGAAGCCTCCGCCCCGGCCAGCCTGACCACTCGGGAACGGGAGATCGTGCAGCTCGTCGCGGGAGGCCTGTCCAACCGGGAGATCGGTGCCCGGCTGTACATCGGCGAGACGACGGTGAAGTTCCACGTCCACAACGTCATGGAGAAGATGAAGGTACGTCGTCGCGCGGAGCTGGTCTTCCAGGCGGCCCGCTTAGGCCTGGTTTGAGTAGGGTCAGCGGTCCGGGGAGTCGGCTCGGTCCAGGAGTAGCCAGCCGCCGTCCCGGCTCCACGTGCTGCTGCGCCAGCCGGTGTTCGTCCCCAGGTCGGCCAGGTCGGCGATGGAGAACGTGCGCACGTGCCCGAAGGCCGGGTCGGCGCGCTCCTCCAAAGGAACCGCGACGACGACCCGGCGCTTGGCGACCCGGAGCGCCTCGTCAAGGGCTTGCTCGCCCTCCGGTGCTGGTAGGTGCTCGAGGACATGCACGAGGGTCACCGTATCCACGGCCTGGTTGGAGAAGGGCAGCCGCCGGGCATCCGCCGCGACGAACACGGCCCGGCTACCCAGGTTCAGCGCGACGCGACCGGCGAGCACAGCGGTGCCGGGCGTGATGTCGCTGCCGACGACGACGGCATCGGGAAGGCGCTCCGCGAGCAGGATCGGCAGGAAACCGAAGCACGACCCGATGTCCAGGACGGTATCCCCCACCACCAGATCGGTGACCTCGGCGTAGATCCTCGCGAACGTCGGCACCGTCCCCTCGGACGGTGTCGGAGCCCGCAGCCGGGCCAGCGTGTTGCGGTAGAAGCTGCTCCAGGCCAGCCCGGGAGTCGGTGCGCTGCCCACGACGGTGCGCACGAAGACCCGCTCGAAGGCGTCGCTGTCTGGAATGAGCCCCAGTGGGGCGAGCTCGGTGACGATGGCGTCGGTGAGGTCGTTGTCCAGCCGGGAGGTGTCGCGCGGCTCCACGCAGGCGCCCAGGATGCGGAAGTGGGGCGTCTCGACCAGCGCAGCGTCAGCGTCCATCGGCGCCTAGCCCGCGGCGGCGACCGGCCCCGCCAAGACCGCGCCGAGCGTCCTCGCGGCCTCGTCAAGCCCGTTGACGTCCCTCACGACGTGCACGGCTCGGCACATCTCGGCATACAGCGGCACGTCACACCGGCCCAGACCCCAGGAGTAGCGCGGCTCGGGCGTAAGCCAGACCACCCGGCGGGCGCGCCGGCTGATGTTCTCGAAGGCCGGCAGGTTCGGGTCGCGGCCGTTGCCGCGGCCGTCTCCCAGGACGATGACCGACGTCCGATGGGTGATCGCGGCGAGGTGCTCGTCCACGAACCGGGAGAACGCACCGCCGTAGTCGGAGTTGCCGTCGACATCGACGAGTCCGCCGTCGAAGATGACACCGAGCGCCGCCTCCAGCGGGTAGTCGGCGAACAGCTCGGTGACCTCGGCCATGTCGTTGACGAAGACGAACGAGCGCACCCGGGGGAACAGTCGTTGCAGACCGTGCACGAGGTGCAGGGTGAACCTGGCGGAGCTACGGACCGACAGACTGACGTCGGCCAGCACGACGAGCCTGGGCCGGTCCTCCTTGCGAGCCACGGTCACCGGGCTGAACGGGACTCCGTCGTGGCGCAGGTTGTGGCGCATCGTCTTGGCGATGTCGACCCGGCCTCGTGTCGCGGCGCTCTTGCGGTGCGTCAGGGCGCCGTGCAGCTGCCGGGCCAGCCGGCGGATTGCCTCCTCCAGCTGCAGCCGGTCGCGTTCGGAGACCTGTTCCAGGTATGCCGGTCGGGCTTCGTGCGTGTGCTCCGGTTGGCGATGCTGCTCGGCGAGCTTCTCCAGGTGCTCCTTGAGCAGCCGCGGGAGGTCGGCGACTGCGGCGTCCACCCGCCGTCGCAGTTCCGCGTCGTCGTCGGCAGCGGGTCCGCCGGCGTCCACGAGGGGTTGGCCGGCGATGGAGAGGTCGACGCCGACCCGTGTTCCAGTAGCCGTCGCCAGGTCGCCGACGGACGCCGCGTTGTGCAGCTGCTCGGTCTCCAGCTGCACCCGTCGCGCGTCGGTGGAGGTGCCCCGCTGGTCCTTCGCGAGCACCACCTGCTGGGTCATCGACGTCGCGTTGATCTTGTTGGCGTTCTGGTGCAGGTTGTACGCCGAGGCGAGGTCGCGCTCGTCGAAGTAGTCGCGGATGTCCGCCGGTTTGCCGTGGTTGTGGGCCAGCTGCGGGGTCTCGGAGGGCTCCCGCGACAAGGTGACCCGGTCGCCAACCAGGTCGTCATGCAGATCGTCGTGGCTGTGGTCGTGCTCGCTGGCAGCGCCCGCGGCAGGCAACGGTTCCAGCCGGAAGAAGCTGTCGTAGATCTCGCAGTAGAGCGGCCAGTCGCGCCCCTCCTTGACCAGGGTTGCGCCGAGCGCGATCTTGAGGGTCTCTCGCTCCTTCATGGCGACCGCCGCAGCCGCTCGCATGCCGTCGGCCACCTCTGCGGTCGAGACCCGTATGCCGGCAGCCCTGAGCACCCGGGCGAACGAGAGCAGGGCGGTCTCTATGGCGACCGCCTCTTCGGCCGCACGTGCGGTTCCCGATCGCTGATGTCAGCGACGACGGACAGGTCCGGAGACCCGTAGTACCCGGACGCGAACCGTCCGGGCAGGTCCTTGGCCAGCCGCGCGGCCCGGCCGTCCGGGGTGCTCTGCGGCTCCGGGCGGCGCGACGCCGGCTGCGGTTCGTCGGGGCCCACATCGTCGGTGTGCGAGTGCGGATGGGAGTGCGGATGTGAATGGGGGTGCGGATGCGAATGCGGGTGGGAGTGTGCCGGGCTCGGGGCAGCCGCGACCGGCCGACTGCCACCGCTGACTCGTGCCAGCAGGGCCGGCAGCGAATCCGAGACGCGGTTGACGTCCCGCTCGTACTTCAGGACCACCGACAGCGTCTCCGCGAGCACGTCGGCGCGCAGCTCCTCGGCACCGAGCACCGCCAAGGTGCGGGCCCAGTCCACCGTCTCGGAGATGCTCGGGGGCTTGCGCAGGTCCAGCTCTCGCAGCCCGCGGACGACCTCGACGAGGTGGCGGGTCAGCTCCTCGTTCAGGCCGGTTTCCTTCGACCGGACGATGTCCAGCTCACGCTCGGCATCGGGGTAGTCGAGTGTCAGGTGCAGGCACCGCCGCTTCAGCGCTGCCGACAGGTCGCGGCTGTTGTTGGATGTGAGCACGACGTACGGCCGGTGCGTGGCACGGAAGGTGCCGATCTCGGGCACGGAAACCTGGAACTCGGCGAGCAGCTCCAGCAGGACCGCCTCGAGCGCCTCGTCCGCCCGGTCGACCTCGTCGATGAGCAGCACGACCGGCTCGGCGGAGCGCACCGCCTCCAGCAACGGCCGCGGAGCCAGGAACCGTTCGGAGAAGAACACGCTCTCCGACTCGGTGATCTTGGCGACGGCGCTCTCCAGGGTCGGGGCGTCCGCGAGCAGCTCACTGGTCTTGTCGCGCAGGATCTGGGTGTAGAGCAGCTGCTTGCCGTAGTCCCACTCGTAAAGCGCCTTGGTGTCGTCCTGGCCCTCGTAGCATTGCAGCCGCAGCAACGGCCGGCCGGTCACCAGGGCCAGGGTCTTGGCCAGCTCGGTCTTGCCGACCCCGGCCGGCCCCTCGAGAAGCAGCGGCTTCTCCAGCCGGGCGAGCAGGAACACGGTGGTGGCGATGCGCCGGTCGGGCAGGTAGCCGGCCGCGCGGTAGCGCTCGGCTACGTCCTCGACGTCGGCGAACAGCGGCGCATCCACCACTAGTGCTCCTTCGCTCGGCCCGCTGCGGCGGGGCACCGTTCGCGCCCCACCGCAGCCGCTGGTTCGGTCTACAGGAAGTCGTCCAGCGAGCCGGTCATGCAATGTTCGACGACCGGCCGGACTGTCTCGAACGTGCACTCCTTGGCGTTGCCGGGGGTGCAGGCGTCGCCGAGGACGTGCCGGGTGATCCGGTCGACGTCCTCGGCGTCGCCCTTGATCACGTTGTTCT
>JBIOUP010000141.1:0-17264 GCA_044867305.1 Dermatophilaceae bacterium | reverse complement strand
GCGCAGCTCGCCGTCGAACGTCGCGAACCTGGTCAAGTACGTGCGGGCGGGCTCGCGGGCGGCGATCCGCGGCGCTGCCGCGAGCCGGCCGAGGTCGGCATCCAGGCTCAAGCCGGCGCGGCGGTAGAGCGTCGCGACCTCGCCGCGGCTGTCCGACCGCTCGAGCAGCCGCTCGTAGTCGACGCCGACGTTCGTCGAGGGGTTGCCACCGGCACGCTGCTCCATGTCGGCTCGCAAGGCCAGCCCGAGCAGGGCGACGGTCCCGAGGTTCTCGGCCTGGGCCGCGACCTGGGCGTCGACGTCGCCGGGATCCGGCCGCGGGTTGCTTGCGCCGGCCCAACCCGGCACGTCGCCGACCGCTGCGGCCAAGGCCAGGCGTGCCTTCCCCGCGGGCGTGGCCAGCGCCTGCGAGATCGCCTCCTGCAGCGCGGCCAGGCTGGCGAACGGGTCGTGCAGGTTGACCAGCTCGATCTGCCGATCCGGCGCGAGCAGGGTCCGCGCAGCGAACAGAGTGTCCAGGTAGGAGTCCCAGAGCCCCACGGAGCCGGAGACGATCCCGCACAACGACAGGCCGCCGTCGAACTTGGCCGGGTGGTTCTCGACCAGCGCCGCAGTCACGAGCCCACCGAGGGAGCTGCCCCATGCGACGGTCGACGCCGGCACTCCCACGTCGCGCCGGACCACGTCCAGCAGGGCCAGCTGGTCTCGCAGCGCCTCCTCGACCGCGAAACCAGTTCTGGCGTAGGACGTGCCGGCGAGGGCGTAGCCGCGGTGCAGCAAGGCGGCGTTGGTGAGTGCGTCGGGGCCATCGACAGCCGGGTTGTCGGTGCCAGGGGGCACGAGCCCATGACTGAACAGCAGCAGGGTCCCGTTCCAGTGCTCGGGCATCTCGACGAGGTATTTGGCTCCGTCGTCGAGGACGCCGGTTCGCTTGGTGTATGCCGGGTCAGGGGCGTGCGGCGCCGCCGTGGCCGCGGCACCGGCGCTGCCAGTCAGCGCGAGCGCCGCCAGGGCAGCGATGCCGGCGAGGCGAAAGAGGTTCTTGGACATGCGGTTGACTCCTTCCGTCGGTCGTCGTCAACCATCCGCGGACGGCACTGGGTACGGCACCCGGCCTCCCGCCGAGCCAGGTCCCGATCGCCGCAGCGACGGGGTGCGGTAAACCGCACCCCGTCGCTGTTGCCAACCGGGTGGACGACATGGCGGAGCCGCACCACGATGTGGGTCATGCAGCTCGCGCGCGGACCGACTCGAGTCATCTCCGGCCTGCTCCGTGCCTTGGCCCTGCTGTGCGTCGGCGTCGGCCTCGCGGTCGGCCTGTCCATCACGGATGCGCCGGCCGACCTCAACGTGACCCCGCCGGTGGCCCTCGTCGTGCTCGCTGCCTCGTTCGCGGCATACACCTGCGTGGGTGCCCTCGTCGTGCAGCGGGCCGACGGCCATCCGGTCGGCTGGCTCTTCCTCACGTCGGGCACCTGGTATGCCGTGGGGCTGGCCGGGGAGACCCTCGCCAAGCGTCGGGCAGCCGATGGCGTGCTCGACTCCTGGTCCGCCTTGGGGTCCTGGGTCTACCAGTGGTCGTGGGACCTCGCCGCCGCGCTCGCGGTCATGGCGATCGCGCTGTTCCCGCACCGCGGCCCGCAGAGCCGTTTCGTGCGATGGCTGCTGGGGGCGTTGGTCGTCAACGCCACCGTTCAGCTGGTCGCGCTCGCGCTGGTGCCCGGCCTGATGGTCGGCGGCTCGCATGAAACAAACCCCTTCGGGGTCACCGCTGCCGCTGGGCCGCTCGACGCCCTGGTCAGCGTCACCGAAGGGCTGTCGTGGGTGTTGACGCTGGTCGCCCTGGCGGCGTTGCTGGCCCGGTACCGGCGGACACCGGCCGGCCAACGACGACCGCTGCGCGCGCCGGCCCTGGCCGCCGCAGCGTTGCTGGCCGCTTCCCTTCTCTCCGTTGGCGCGTCGTTGGCCGGCGTCGAGCTGCAAGTGGTGCCGTTCTTGCTCGGCGTGGTCGTGCTGCCGTGCGCCATGGCCGTCGCCATCCTGCGCGACCACCTGTACGACATCGAGGTCGTCGTCAACCGGATGCTCGTGTATGCCGTGCTGCTCGCCATGATCGCCGGGGTCTACGCCGTAGCGGCCCTGCTGGTCAGCGCGCTCTTCGTCGGCCGGCAAGCGCCGTCGGCGCTCGCGGCGGTGGCCGCGCTCGTCGTGGTGAGCTTCGCGCTGGCGCCCGCCCGGGAGCGGGCCCAGCGCTGGGCCGACCGGCTCGTCTTCGGACGCCGGGCGACCCCGTACCACGCGCTGGCGGCGTTCGCGGAACACGCCGCCGGTGCGGGCAACGTCGGCGACGCCGCACCACGCCTGGCGGGGCTACTGCGCGACGCGACCGGCGCAGCCGCTGTCGTCGTGTACGGTCGGACCGGTGCGCAGCTGCATCCGCTCGCCAGCGACCCTGCCGCGCGCCCCGGCGACATTGCCGTCGCCGAACTCCCCACTGCGCTCGCGGCATACGATCTCGCGGTGCCGGTCGAGCGGCGCGGCGAAGTGCTGGGCGCACTTGCCCTGAGTATGCCGCCGGGCCGGCCCGTGCGACCGGTCGAACGGCGGCTGGTGCGGCAGCTGGCAGCTGCGGCCGCGCTGAGCTTCGAGACGTTGCGGTTGACGTCCGAGCTCACCCGCCACGCGGACGTGCTCGCCGAACAGGCCGCCGAGCTGCACCTGTCGCGGCTGCGGCTCGTGCAGGTGCAGGACGCCGAACGCCAACGCATCGGACGGGACCTGCACGACGGCGCGCAGCAGAACCTCGTCGCCGTCATCGCCAAAGCCGGCCTGGCCCGAGCGCAGCTGGCCCGCGACCCGTCCTTGGCCGATCTGACCCTGGGCGAGCTGCAGCAGGACGCGCGGACCGCGCTGAGCGAAATCCGCGAGCTGGTCCATGGCATCTTCCCGCCAATCCTGCAGGACCGTGGGCTCGTCGTGGCCGTCCAGCAACGGGCCGCCCGCCTGCCGGTTGAGGCCATCGTGCATGTCGACGCCGACCCGGGAACCCGGTTCGACCCGTCCGTCGAGAGCGCCGCCTGGTTCGTCGTCAGCGAGGCGCTCGCGAACATTGTCAAGCACGCGGGGGCCAGCCGAGTCGACATCGACATCCAGGTCGGCCCGAGCCTGCTGATCGACATCGTCGACGACGGGATCGGGTTGGGGGACAGCCTGCCCGGCCAGGGACTGGTCAGCATGAGCGACCGGGTCGCGGCCCTCGACGGCCAGCTGTTCGTCGGCCCGGGCCCGGGAGGCGGCACGGCGCTGCGCTGTCTCTTCCCGCTGCTGGCGCCCGTGCCGTCATGAGCGTGCGGGTCGTCGTCGCCGACGACAACTACCTCGTCCGCGAGGGCACCCGCAGGCTGCTGGAAGACAGCGGCCGCGTCGATGTCGTTGCGGCTGTGGCCGATGCGGACGCGCTGCGAGCCGCAGTCGACGCGCACGCACCGGACGTCGTCATCACCGACATCCGGATGCCGCCGCGCAACCAGCTGGACGGCATCGAAGCGGCCCACGACATCCGCAGCCGGTACCCGCACATCGGCGTGGTCGTGCTGTCCCAGCATCTGGAGGAGGACTACGCCCTGATCCTCTTCCGGCACGGAACCGCGGGCTTGGCCTATCTGCTCAAAGAGCGTCTCGGTGACCTGAACCAACTGCTGCACGCGGTCCAGGAGGTCCAGGCCGGCCGATCCGTCCTGGACCCGGACGTCGTCGACACCCTTATCGCCACTCGGATGAAGCCGCGGGCGGAGACCGACCGGCTCACCGCACGCGAGCTCGACGTCCTGCGGCACATGGCGCAGGGCCAGACGAACGCCGCCATCGCTGCCGAGCTGTACCTGTCCGAGTCGGCCATCGAGAAGCACATCAATGCCATCTTCGCCAAGCTGAACCTGCGCGAAGAACCCCTGGTGCACGCCCGGGTGAAGGCGGTGCTCACCTACCTGGAACACCATCGCTGATGTCGCGCGCCGCCAGCGAGGCGAAGTTCCCGTCGTGGTAAACCATGGGGCGCAGTCCCGGGGTGATCTTGGTCTGGGTGACGCGCGCCAGGACGAGAAGGTGATCACCCGTTCTCAGGCGGGCCACCGGAGTCACGGTCAGCCAGGCAAGCGCCTCGGCCAGGACCGGCCCGGCGCACTCGTCCCAGTGCCAGGTCACGTCCGGGGTGAAGCGCTCCTGCCGGGTGCCGGCGAACCTGAGGGCCAGCTCCTGCTGGCTCTCGTGGAGCAGGTGGACCACGCCGCGCCGCGTGCGCTGCCAGGCCCGGGCGCTGTTGGAGTCCAACGCGAAGCTGAACGAGACCAGCGGCGGGTCGAGAGATAGCGAGACGAGCGAGGTGGCAGTGACGCCAACCGGCTCGCCACCGTCTGCCGGCAGCCCGGCGGTGATGATGCAGACGCTGCTGGCCTGGTTGCGCATCACGCGACGCAGGTCGTCTGGCTCGACCCGGTAGCCCCCGAGTGGAGGTGGCGGCTTGCGCTGTCCCGGCGCCACGAGCGGCGCAGCCGGCCGGCATACCGTGCTCATGTTCTCTCCTGTCCGGTAGGTCAGTGTCAAGAGCACGATGGCGCGCAATCGCGGCGGCAGGGACCCGGGGAGCCACCGAGGTTGCGGCGCCGTGCCGCAGGTCCGATCTGCGGCCAACCTCAGCGGCCCCGCTCATGTCCACCCGGCCCCGCTGTGGTCCGCATATTCGCAGATACCAGCGCCGCACCTAGTCGACAAGTGCCAGCCACCGAATTCCGGAGGCAGATGGCCGGCGCGTACGCTGGCCGGAGTTGCCACGAAGCGGAAGGGAGCACCGATGGCGTACCGCGACGGCTGGCACGCCCCCCGGCGCCCCGTCTTCTTCGACACCGGGCAGCTCGAGGCGCACGGGGGGTGGGTAGACCCGACCGAGCAGGTCGAGGCGGCGCACGAGACGGCGGCCGTGCTCGTGCACACCGGGCGCGCTGCCAACGACCCTCAGCTCACTGCGCGGCTCGTCGATCTCGTTGAGGACCTTGGCCTGTCCACCGTTGCCGACCTGTGGGCGGCCCGCCCGGCACGCAGCCTGCCCGGGAGTCTGTGGCGGCTCTACGCGCTTCGGGAGTGGGTACGGCGCGACCCGGTGGAGGCCAGCCGCGAGTATGCCGCCGGGGCACGGCGCACCGCCGTCGACCATGCCGTCGCGGGGGCTGCCGAGCCGCCAGGTCCCGACGAGCTGCGGGTTCTCGTTGATGCGGTGCTGCGTGGCGTTTTCGAGGGTGACCTGGCGGTCGCGCTGGAGCGGGCAGCGGCGTTCTGCCGGGTGGTGTCGGCCGGCCGGGCCGAGCTGTCCGAGGGGGAGCGCACGGCATACCAGGCAGCTCATCTGATGGACACGGCCCAGGACCTGGAGGCGGCGGCGGCCTTGTGGCGTCGCGACGAGCTGCGCTGAGGGCATTCCACTGCCTGAGGGCAGGGTATGGTGGGTCGGCAGCGTCGGGCCGCGGTAGCCCCGGGTCCCACAGATAGCCGCTACGAGCGGCCACGCGCCGAGAGGCGCTCCCGGCCCGACGCCGCGGCCGCTGGCCCTCCGCAACTGACGCGGCCGCGCAGTCCCTCACCGGTAAGTCCCCCACGACAGCGTCCCGGGCCGTAGATTTGGCTCATGGCCCACGACGGCACCCCCGACCCCGCCGTGAGCGACGAGACTCTGCTGGAGGAGATCGAGCTCGTTGCTGACCTTGTCGTCGCGGTCTCGAAAGCGGAGCGTCATTTGTCGCAGGACGAGATCGACAAGGCGCTCGGGTTAGGGGCCGATCAGCCGAACCGGCCGGAGATGTAGTCCTCCGTCGCGCGCTGACCAGGGTTGTTGAACATCGTCGTCGTGTCGTCGATCTCGACGAGCCGACCGGGCTCGCCAGCGGCAGCAAGGTTGAAGAACGCCGTGCGCTCCGAGACGCGTGCCGCCTGCTGCATGTTGTGCGTGACGATGACGATCGTGTACTCGGCCTTGAGCTCGTTGATGAGGTCCTCGATGGCCAGCGTCGAGATGGGGTCCAGGGCCGAGCACGGTTCGTCCATGAGCAGCACCTGAGGGCGGACCGCGATGGCGCGCGCGATGCACAGCCGCTGTTGCTGACCGCCGGACAGACCCGCACCCGGCTTGTCAAGTCGGTCCTTGACCTCCTCCCAGAGGTTCGCTCCCTTCAGCGACTGCTCCGCGGACTCGTTCAGCCGGGCCTTGTCCTTGATCCCGTTGAGCTTCAGGCCGGCCACGACGTTGTCGAAGATCGTCATGGTCGGAAAGGGGTTTGGGCGCTGGAAGACCATGCCAATGGTCCGCCGCACGGCTACCGGGTCCATGTCCGGGGCGTAGAGATCCTGGTCGTCCAGCAACACCTTGCCCTCGACGCGCCCCCCGGGTGTGACCTCGTGCATCCGGTTGAGGGTGCGCAACACCGTGGACTTCCCGCAACCCGAGGGACCGATGAGGGCCGTGACCGAGCGCGGCTCCACGGTCATCGTCACCCCTTCGACAGCCTTGAAGGTTCCGTAATAGGCGTCCAGGTCGGCGACGTCGATGCGCTTTGCCATGGCTGATGGTCGCTTTCTCCGCGGTCATGCCTTGAGGGTGCCCATCCGGGCGATGACCCGGCCGAGCACGTTGAGAACAAGGACCAGCAGGATGAGGGTGAGGGCGGTTGCCCACATGCGTTCCACGGCGGTCTCGATACCGATCTCGGTGCGGTCCTGGTTGATCATCGTCGGCAGCGTGGGCATGTACCCAGAGAACAGGTTCGTCGCGATGCTCTTGGTGTACGGCCCGAGGATGAGCAGTGGAGCGGTCTCGCCCATGACTCTGGCCAGGCCCAGCAGCACACCGGTGACGATGCCCGAGAACGCCGTCGGGAGGACCACCTTCGAGATGGTGACCCACTTCGGCACGCCCAGCGCGTATGCCGCCTCGCGCAGCTCGTTGGGGACCAGCTTGAGCATCTCCTCGGTCGAGCGCACGACGACGGGAATCATCAACAACACGAGGGCGAGCACAACCGAGAAACCCACCCGTTGGAACCCGAACGTCGTCACCCACACGGCATAGATGAAGAGAGCCGCGACGATCGAGGGGATTCCGCTGAGGATGTCCACCATGAATGAGACCGCCCGGGCCACGCGACCCCGACCGTACTCGACCAGGTAGATGGCGGTGAAGATGGCGATCGGCACGGAGATGGCCGCGGTGACGGCAGCCTGGATGAGCGTCCCCTGGATCGCGTGCACGGCGCCGCCGCCCACGTCGGAGGCGTTGATGTTGCGCTGCGACTGGGTCCACCACGCGCTCGTCAGCAGCAGCTCGATACCGTAGCTCGCGACGGTCCAGAGAATCCACACGAGCGGGATCATCGCCAGGCCGAACGAGGTCCACATGACGACCCGGGCGATGACGTCCTTGACCTTTCGAGAGCGGGCCTTCGGTGACAGGTCCAGCCCGTTGGCGGTTTGCGTCGTGGCGTCCAGCATCCGGGCGGCCTGAAGAGGGGTGAGCCGGGGCGCCCCCACCGGCGGGTCGGCCGAGGTGCTGGTCATTCGGCGAAGGCCTTCCTGCGCTCGATGACGATTCGGGCGACGGCGTTGACGATGAAGGTGAGCACGAAGAGCACCAGCCCCGCTGCGATGAAGGCGCCGGTCTTCTGTGGGGTGTCGAACTCGGCCGCGTTGTTGGCGATCCGCGAGGCGAAGGTCTCCCCGCCGTTGAAGAGCGACCAGGTCCACGGTGCCCCGCCGGCCAGCGTGGAGACGATGAAGGTCACCGCGATCGTCTCGCCTAGCGCACGGCCCAGCGCCAGCATCGCCGCGCTGATCACGCCCGGCCGCCCGAAGGGCAGCACCGCCGTGCGGATCATCTCCCACTTGGTCGCCCCGAGCGCCAGCGCGCCCTCCTTGTGCGTGGCGGGCGTCTGGGCGAACACCTCTCGGGAGATGGCCGTGACGATCGGCAGGATCATGATGGACAGGACCAGCCCGATGAACGCGATCGTGCCCCCCGTGATGCCGGTCGGCTCGAAGATGGGCAGCCAGCCGAACCGCTGCGCCAGGAAACCCTCCACCGGAGAGATGGATGGCCGCAGGACGATCAGCCCCCACAGCCCGTACACGATCGACGGCACGGCGGCGAGCCGGTCGACCAGGCTCGCCGCCGGACCACGCAGCCAGGTGGGCGCGTACTCGGTGATGAACAACGCGACACACACCCCGACCGGCACGGCGATGCCCATCGCGATGACCGACGCCGCGACGGTCGTCCACAACAGCTCGAGGATGCCGAACCGCGGATGGTCTCCGCCAACTGACCACTCCCGCGAGGTGAAGAAGTTCGCCTCGTTGTGCGCGAGGGCGGGCACGGCCTGCGACACGAGAAACACCCCGACGAGCGTGACCAGCGCAATGATGAGGATGCCGGCGCCGCGCGCCGTCGCGCCGAACACCCGGTCGCCCAGGCGGCCCGTCGAGGCCTGGTCGCCTTTCAATGGGGTCCGACCCTGCGGTGACGGGAACTCGTCGGTGACGGATACGCCGGTCACTGATGACATGCCATCCCTCCGTCGTGGGCGGTGGGTCGTCTTGGAGTGCTCAGCCGATCGCCGCCACTGCCGAGCTCACCTTGGTGGCGACAGAGGCAGGCAGGGGCGCGTAACCCTGTTCCTTGAGGCTGTCCTGCACGTCGGTGGAAGCGAAGTGCTTGAGGAAGGACCGGACGAGGCCGGCCTTGGCCGAGTCCTTGTACTTCGAGCACGCGATGTTGTAGGTCACCAGGTTGATCGGGTAGGCGCCCGGCTCCTTGGTGGCGAAGTCCAGTGCCAGGCTCAGGTCGTTGCCCGTGCCAACCTGCTTGGACGTCGCGATCATCTTGCCGACGGAGGCACTCGAGAGCTCCACCGGCCCTGATCCGGTGTCGATGGATGCGATGCCTAGGGAGTTCTGGGTGGCGTAGGACCACTCGACGTACGTGATGCTGCCAACCTGGCCCTTGACCGCGCTGGCCACCCCGGCGGACTTCTCCTTGCCCTCGCCGACGCTGCCGCCCCACTTCTTCGCCGGTGCGATCGTCGCCGCAGCGCCGCCCGCGGCCTTGAGGTACTGGGTGAAGTTCTCCGTCGTGCCGGACTCGTCGGAACGGAAGAAGACCTTGATGGCGGTGCTCGGAAGGGTCTTGCCGGGGTTGAGTGCCGCGACGGCCGGGTCGTTCCACGTCGTGATCGCACCGGAGAAGATCTTCGCGGCCACCTCGGCGTTCAGCACGAGCTTGTCGACGCCGGGGAGGTTGTAAGCGATCGCCACGGGACCGACGACGAGGGGCAGGTTCCACGCCGGAGAACCGCATTGGTTCGCGGCGGCGGTTGCCTCATCCGGCTTCAGCGCCGAGTCCGATCCGGCGAAGTCGACCTGGCCGGCGATGAAGTTCTTGATTCCGGCCCCCGAACCGGACGGGTTGTAGTTGACCGTGGCCCCGCTGCACTTGGTCTGGAAGGACTTGATGGCCGCCTCGATGGCGTTCTTCTGGGCCGAGGAGCCCTCCGCCTTGAGGGTGCCTGTCGGGCAGTCTGCCGCCGCTGTTGCCACCGCACTAGTGGAGCCGGAGCTGGTGTTGTCGCTGCCACAGGCCGCCAAGCCTGTCGTCAGGATGAGCGCGCCGGGCAGAACCGACCAACGCACGACTGTGCTTTTCACGTGTGAATACCTCCGCAGAGCATGTGACGGTGTCGCCGCTTGCACCGTAGGAGGGGCGGGTAGCGCAAACCCGCGAGGACGGTGAACGGAGCGTGAACTCCGCCTGGCTTACAGGCGGTGGCGCTCCACCGCCACCACCCGTGCGGTTTCGTCGCTGCCAGCCACGTGCGCCACCAGGGCCTCGCCCTTGTCGAGGTTGTCCTGTGCGGCGCGCCCGAGCAGGCGGTATGCCGTCCGCTCGCTGCGGGTTTCCCGGGGCACGTTGGCCCGCAGCACCTTGAGGATCGTGGGCAGGACCGGCCCATGGGTGCACAACGCGACCGGTGTCCCGCCCCGCAACATGCGGTTGACGAGCCGGCGCACCGGCGCAGGACCCTTGCGCTCGAATCCTTCCTCAGACACTGAGGCTTTGGTGACCGGCTCGATGCCGGCGCTCACGGCATACGGGCGGATCGTCTGCACGCAGCGTTTGGCAGGCGAGGTGACGACCTCGGTGACGCCGTAGGCGGCGAGGAGCTCGGCGATCACCTCGGAACGATCCAGGCCGGCCTCGACAAGCGGGCGGCGGTGGTCGGCGCGTTTCCAGCCCCCGCGGGGCAGCGCCAACGCATGCCGGACAATGACCAATGGCCACGTGGAGAGCGCACCGTGCTGGTCGGCCCGCAGCACCGCGCGCAGCTGGTTGCGGTCATGAGCGTAGTCCAGCCGGTCGTGAGCCACGGGCGGGTCGAGCCAGGCCACCTGGTCGATCTCGTTCTCCAGCAGAGCAGTTCCGCCCGTAACCTCGGCCGCCCAGTAGCGCACTTGCTTCGTCGCTGGGAGTCCGTCGCGGTCCAGCACGCGGTACTCGGTGGAGGGCAGGGGCGAACCGAGGCGTACCCGCAGGCCGGTTTCCTCGAGCGTCTCGCGAACCGCAGCCACGGGCCACTGCTCGTCGGGGTCGAGCTTGCCTTTGGTCCAGGACCAGTCGTCGTACTTGGGCCGGTGGACCAGGGCAACCTGCAGGGCACCGTCCATGCGACGCCAGGGCACGGTCCCTGCCGCGGCTATGGTCACGAAGGGACTTTATCGGCTCAATGCTTTGCGTCTTCGACTGGCATGCAGCTCGCGCAGGGCGGTCTGGGCGTCGATGAGCGGGTGCCCGTCGGGATCGCGGTGCACACGGGTCCACACGCCGTCGGCGTCGAGGTCCCACCGGCTCGTGGTGTCGGACATGCCGACGTCGAGCACGCGGGTGAGCTCGGCGACGTGTCCTCGGTCGGTGACCAGCAGCAGCGCCTCCACTCGCCGGTCGAGGTTGCGGTGCATGAGGTCGGCGCTGCCGATGTAGATCCGCGGGCGGCCGGCGGCGGCGAACCAGTAGATGCGCGAGTGCTCGAGGAACCGTCCGAGGGTGGAGCGGACCCGGATGGTCTCGCTGAGGCCGGGGACGCCCGGCCGGATCGCGCAAATGCCTCGGACCCAGATCTCGACCGGCACCCCCGCCTGGGACGCGCGGTACAACGAGTCGATGAGCCGCTCGTCGACGATCGAGTTCATCTTCAACCGGATTCGACCGTCGCCGTGCTCCCGGTGGCGCACGATCTCGGTCTCGACCAGGTCGATGA
Source organism: Dermatophilaceae bacterium (assembly GCA_044867305.1). Taxonomy (GTDB): domain Bacteria; phylum Actinomycetota; class Actinomycetes; order Actinomycetales; family Dermatophilaceae; genus Phosphoribacter. Next base: position 5,916 of record JBIOUP010000141.1, on the reverse strand, counting down.
GCCCGCTGCGAACGGTCCGCGGAGCAACCAGCAGTCGGCGGAACCGGCTGCGTGGAGCGATACCCGACAGCTGGTTGAACAGGCGAGAGAGGTCCTCGCCGACCTGCGGGTCGCAGGTGAGTACCCCGAGGTCCTCGTAGAGCCGGGCCGTCTTGGGGTTGTAGTTGCCGGTACCGATGTGGCAGTAGCGAACCAGACCCTCGGCTTCCTGGCGCACCACCAGGCAGAGCTTGGCGTGCGTCTTGAGCCCGACGATGCCGTAGACGACGTGGACGCCGGCTTGTTCGAGCTTGCGGGCCCAGCTGATGTTGTTGACCTCGTCGAAGCGGGCCTTGATCTCGACGACCGCCAGCACCTGCTTGCCCGCGTCGGCCGCGTCGATGAGCGCGTCGACAATGGGGGAGTCTCCGGAGGTGCGATAAAGGGTCTGCTTGATGGCGAGGACCCGTGGATCGGCCGCTGCCTGCTCGATGAAGGCCTGCACCGAGGTGTTGAACGAGTCGTACGGGTGGTGCAGCAGCACGTCCTTGGCACGGATGGCCGCGAAGATGTCGCCCTGCTGCGAGCGCTCGGTGGGGGCGAGGTCCGGGTGGGTCGACGGGACGAACGGCGGGTCCTTGAGGTCGGATCGGTCCAGGTCGGCGATGAGGAACAGGCCGGTGAGGTCCAGCGGGGTGGGCAGCCGGAACACCTCGTTGGTGTGCACGCCGAGCTCGCGGGTGAGCAGGTCCAGCACCCGCTCGGGCATGTCCTCGGCGACCTCCAGGCGCACCGGCGGCCCGAACCGGCGCCGGGTGAGCTCCTTCTCCAGAGCCGTCAGCAGGTTCTCGGCGTCGTCCTCCTCGACCTCGAGGTCCTCGTTGCGGGTCACCCGGAACGTGCAGTGCTCGCGGACCTCCATCCCGGTGAAGAGCTGGTCCAGGTGCGCGGCGATGAGGTCCTCGAGCGGCACGAACCGGGCGCCGTTCGGAGCGTCGCCGTTGGACCCGACGCTGACGTCAGACACCTTGAGGAAGCGGGGCAAGGACTGGGGAACCTTGACCCGCGCGAAGTGTTCGGTCTGCGTCGAAGGGTTGTTGAGCACGACGGCGAGGTTGAGCGACAGACCGGAGATGTAGGGGAACGGGTGCGCCGGGTCGACCGCGAGCGGGGTCAGCACGGGGAAGATGGACTCACGGAACAGCCCGTGCAGCGGGGTCTGCTCCTCCTCGGTGAGCTGGTCCCAGCGCACCAGGGTGATGCCCTCTTCGGCCAGCGCGGGCCGCACCTGGTCCCAGAACACCCATGCGTGCAGCCGCATGAGCTCCTTGGAAACGCTCAGCAGCCGGTCGAGCAGCTCGCGCGGCTCCAGCCCGGCGGCTGAGCGAACGGCGAGGCCGGTCGCGATGCGCCGCTTCAGGCCGGTGACGCGCACCATGAAGAACTCATCCAGGTTGTTGGTGAAGATCGCAAGGAACTTCGCGCGCTCCAGCAAGGGCACGTTGTCGTCCATGGCCAGCTGCAGCACCCGCTCGTTGAACTGCAGCCAGGAAATCTCGCGCTCGAGGAAGCGGTCGCGCGGTAGCTCGGCGCCGGGCTCTGGCGGGCTGACCGGAGCCTCAGCGGCGCGCGCGGGCGGGCGGCGACGTTCAGGGGCTCGGGCACTGGTCGTGGAGCGGGTGGCGGAAAGCGGCGCTTCGGTCGCACGCGCCTCGCCGGTGTCCGTGTCGAGCTGCTGATCGGGGCCGGCTTCCGTCGACGTGCTCATGGGCCCATCGTCGCATCTTCACCGTCCGCCGGGAATGCCACCATCCGGTCGACGTAGGTCGTGGTGAAGCCGAGGCTGCGGTAGATCGCCATGGCGGGGACGTTGTCAGCATCGGAGTAGAGGGTCACCTCGCCGCAGCCGAGGTCGCGCAGATGGCGCAGGCCGAGCAGGGTCACGGCCCGACCGAGCCCGTGGCCTTGGTATGCCGGGTGCACGCCGATGACGTAAACCTCCGCCGGTGGCGCCTTGGTCCAGTGAAACGCAGCGATCGCCGGCCCCTCCCCCCCACGAGTGGGCACTCGATGCTGAAATCCAGCCCTCGTTTCGACATCTACTGCCCACTCGAGAGGTTGTTCGGGGACCACGAGGAGGAAACCGGCCGGGTCGAACCACGGCTGGGCCATCCGTTCGTGCAGGTCGTCCAGGGTCAGCCGGCCCTGCTCTGGGTGGTTCGCGAAGGCTGCCGCGTTGGTCTGCACCCACGCCTGCTCATCGACACCTGGCTGGAAGGTCCGCACGGCCAGCCCATGCGGCAGCGTCGGTGCCTCGAGCTCGCCCTCGGGGAGGCGCAGCCGCATCCGATGTAGCTCTCGCACGGTGTGCAGCCCCAGCGCTTCCGTGAACGCGCGAGCGGCGGGCAGGTCGCCGTGCGCCCAGATGCGCACGTCTTTCGGGAGTGCCTCGACGAGCGCCCGGCCCACCCCCTGGCGTCGGGCGGACGGTGCGACGAGGAGCTCGGCCGAGCTGGCCGGCATACCCGGGTCGGCGAGCTGGGCATACCCGACGAGCGCGCCGGCGTCCTCGGCCAGCACATGGGCCGAACCGGACCCCTCATGCAGGTCGAGCAGGAACTGCTCGGACAGCGCGGCGACGCCATCCGCGGCCTGGACGTCGGCGGCCAGGGCCCGCACCCGCTCGGCGTGGGCGGGGTCGAGGTCGGCAAGGGCGCGCAGGTGCGTCACGGCGCGCCTCGTCCGGCAGCAGCGTTGGGTCGGCGTTGCGGAAGATCCTGCAGGTTGGGGCGTGCTCGATCTTCCCCAGTACCACGAACCGCGTCTTCGGGAGATCGGGCGACGAACTTACGCACGGAGGCACTCAGGCGTCGACGTCGGCGGCGATGCCGAGCTCCTCGCGGGGTCGCTCGGGCACGAAGCGGTAGCCGACGTTGCGGACCGTCCCGATCAACGACTCGTGCTCTGGCCCCAGCTTCGCCCGCAGCCTGCGGACGTGCACGTCGACCGTGCGGGTGCCGCCGAAGTAGTCGTACCCCCACACCTCCTGAAGCAGCTGCGCCCGGCTGAACACCCGCCCCGGGTGCTGCGCGAGGAACTTGAGCAGCTCGAACTCCTTGTAGGTCAGGTCGAGCTGCTCGCCGCGCACCCGTGCGGAGTAGGTGTCCTCGTCGATGGTCAGATCTCCGGCACGGATCGGCCCGGCGTCCTCGAGATCGTCGGCGTCCACCTTGGTCACGGCCAGGCGCAGCCGCGCGTCGACCTCGGCCGGACCGGCCGTGTCCAACAGAACGTCGCTGACCCCCCATTCGGCGTTGAGAGCCGCGAGGCCGCCCTCGGTGAGAATGGCGATCAACGGGGCCGAGCTGCCGGTTGCCCGCAGCACTCGGCATAGGCTCTTGGCGTGGGCCAGGTCACGACGAGAGTCGACGAGGACGACGTCCCCGTCGGGGGCATGCACCAGTGCGGCTGGCTCCGCGGGTAGTACCCGAATCTGGTGGCCGAGCAGGGCAAGCGCCGGCAGGACCTCCGCGCTGGAACCCAGCGAGTTGGTCAGGAGCAGGAGCAGAGCCACCCGTGGAGGATAGTTGAAGCGGTTGCAGGCAGCCAAGACCGGCAACGCAGACCCAACGCAGACCCAACCGAGAGGCGCAGCTGTGGTGGCTTCGGGCGCTGGACCGAACGGCATACCCGTAGTGACAGTGCGGTACTGGGCGGCTGCCCGGGCCGCAACGGGTGTGGACTCCGAGCAGCTGGCCGGCGGCACGGTGGGGGCCGTCCTCGACGCGGCGGTGCAACGGCATGCCGCCCTGGGGTCCGTCCTGGCGCTCGCCTCGGTGCTGGTGGACGGGCTGGCCAGCGGTCGCGACGTTTCTGTCGCGCAGGGGGCGACCCTGGAGGTGCTGCCGCCCTTCGCCGGCGGATGATGCGACGATGTCGGTCGTGACCAGCGGCGACCGGCCCGTCCCGACAGCGTCGGGCCTGCGCCGGTATGCCGAGCAGGACGCCACGGTGCTGCCTGGGCTCGTCGTCCCTCTCACCGTCGTGCTGGCCGGCCTGGTGGCGCTCGGCGTCGGCCTCGGGTATGCCGTGTCCGTGCTCGTCTTCGGGCTGCTCGCCCTCGTCCTGGCGTGGGGCTGGGCACTGTTGCTCGACGCCCCGACCCCGCGCGGAGCTCAGGCGATGGTCGTGTTTGGTGCGCTGCTCATCACGGGCACCCTCGCCGCCACCGACGGGCCGCAGCGGCTGCGGTGGCTGCCGGTGACCGTGGCCATCGGGATCATCGGTGGGTTCCTGCAGCAGCTGCTGCGCGGCGATGGGCGGGCTCGGCTGACCTTCGGGGTGGCCGTGACCAGCTCCAGCCTGGCGATCATGGCATCGGGGGCGACCATCGTGCCGCTGTCGACGCGCCCGCTGGGGCCTGGCCTGGTGTACGTGGCGATGGCTGCTCTTGCGGTTGGAGCGGTGGCCGGGCTGAGCTCCCGATGGCCTCGGCTGGGAGCACGGGCGGTGCTGGTCGTGCTCGTCGTCGGCGGCGTCGCCGCGGCAGTGGTTGCCGCGTTCGTCGAGATGCGCATGCTCACCGCGATCGGGCTCGGCATGTTCGTCGCCTCGCTGTCCTACTCGGTGCGCCACATCCTCGGAGCGCTACCCGACCGCGATCCAGTGCCGGCGCAGGCCGCATCTGCGGCTGCTTCGGTGCTGCTGCCGGGCGTTGTCGTGTTGGCCATGGGCGCCCTCGCCGGCGTCTGACCCGCTCCTTCGCCGGTCGATGTGAGGGCGCGCTGCGATCCGGCGATCCGGCGCAGGATCACATCGACTCAGGGCGAACCGGGGACGTGGGTGCCAACGCGAGTCAGTAGACGAGCGCCTGGGCGCCGTCGGCCAGGACCTCCTCGACCAGCGCGGCGGCACCGGCGATCCGCGCTCCGGTCAGCAGATCAGCAGGCTCGAGGCTGCGTCGGGCCGCACATTGGGTGCACACGGTCACCGCCCCGGCCGCCAGCAGCGCGTCCCTGAGATCCGCGAACGAGGCTGCGTGGGGCAGCGCCAGCCCCTCGGCATACCCTGGCGTCGCGAGGTAGGTGGCGTCTCCGGTCAGCCAGACGCTCACCGGCGCGCCGCTCGCCAAGGCGGTGGCCGCGACGGTCAGCCCCTGCGACAGCGCCTCGAGCCGTTCCGGCCCGACGGTGATCTTCACGACGAGGGATCGGCTCACCGGCTCAGACTACGATCGTGAGGGGCCCCGCGCGCCGGGCGCGGGGATAGCGAGGGATCGCCATGTTCGTGATCGACCCGGACCTGCCGGAGCCACTACGGCCGCTGGCCTGGCTCATCGGGCGCTGGCAGGGCGCCGGGGTCCTCGGCTATCCCACGATCGAATCCCGGCACTACGGGCAGGAGATCGTCTGCAGCCACGACGGGCGAGCGTTCTTGGAATGGCAGTCGCGCACCTGGCTGCTGGACCCCGACACGGGCGAGCCACAGCGTCCGTCGGCGATCGAGCTGGGGTTCTGGCGACCGGTCGACGGCGGCTCGGAGGCCGAGCTGTTGCTGGTGCATCCGACGGGGATTCTCGAGCTGTACTACGGCGCCATCGAGCCGGCCAAGATCGAGCTGCGCACCGACGGGGTGATGCGCAGCCCGCACGCCAAGGAGTACAACGCCGGCACGCGCCTCTACGGCCTCGTCGACGGCGACCTGCTCTACACCGTCGACATGGCGGCGGTCGGCCAGGCGCTGGCCCCGCATCTGTCGGCTCAGCTGAAACGCGTCGGCTGAGCGAGTCGGCTGACGACGTACAGTTGTCGGATGAGCGAGTTGGTTGAGGCGCTGCGTGCCAAAGGCATGCGCCTGACGGCTCAGCGACGCCGGATCATCGACGCCCTCGCCGCTCTCGAGCACGGCACACCCGATGCGATTGCGTCGCAGGTGGCC
>JBIOUP010000140.1:0-2995 GCA_044867305.1 Dermatophilaceae bacterium | reverse complement strand
CTCGGCTCGGAGTCGGCGCGGCTGGAGCGCCTCGTGGGCGACCTGCTCGACCTGGCCCGGCTCGATGCCCACCAGATGCGCCTGGACGTCGTCGACCTCGACGTCGGCGATCTGCTGGACGCCGCCGACCAGGTGTGGCGGCGCCGCTGCGCCGAGGCGGGGGTGATCTGGACGCTCGAGCGGCCGGCGGCTGCCCTGCCAGTCCGGGCCGACCCCGGGCGGCTGCGTCAGGCGCTCGACGGGCTGGTGGAGAACGCGCTGCGGGTCACGCCGCAGGGACGGCCGGTCGTGCTGGCAGCTCGGCCCGACGATGGGTATGCCGTCATCGAGGTCCGCGACGGTGGCCCAGGGCTGACCGACGACGACCTCGGGGTCGCCTTCGACCAAGGGGCGCTCTACGAGCGCTACCGAGGGGTTCGCGCTGTGGGCACCGGGCTGGGTCTGGCGATCGTCGGGCGGATCGTGCAGCGGCACGGGGGTTCGGTCTGCGCTGGACACGCTCCCGAGGGTGGCGCCTGCTTCCAGATGCGCCTGCCGCTGGCCGGTTGATGTCACTGGCGAATCGTGCACCGCCCAGCGTGGCGGATCTTCCCCGACCTTGGCCTTAACGGTCCTCGAACATGAAGAGGCGATCCTGGGCGGGTGAGCACCTCGACCGAGTGGCAGCGGGCCGCTCGACTCGTGCGCCGGGCCGGGTTCGGTGCCACCGGCGCCGAGGTCGATGCGGCGGTCGCCACCGGACCGCTCGCCTGGCTGGATCACGCTCTGACCGCTGACCCAGCTGGTGACCCGGGAGTGCAGGCCACTGCGGCACCCACTTTCGACCTGCTTGCCCCCTTGGCAAAAGGCGCCTCTCAGGCGCAGCGCCAGGAGCGCAACCAGCAGCAGCGGGCACGCACCGACGCGCTCCTGGGCTGGTGGGTGCGACGCATGGTCCGCGCCGAGAACCCGCTGATCGAGAAGCTGACCTTCGGCTGGCACCAGCACTTCGCCACCTCCGCGGCGCGGGTGCGCGACGCCGGGGGGATGTTGGCCCAGAACGAGCTGCTGCGCACGCTCGGACGCGGCCGCTTCCCCGCTCTGGCTACCGCCATGCTCACTGACCCCGCCATGCTCGTCTGGCTCGACGGGGTGAAGAACCGCAAAGGGGCCCCCAACGAGAACCTCGCCAGGGAGTATCTCGAGCTGTTCACCCTCGGCCACGACGGCGGCTACTCCGAGTCCGACGTGAAGGAGGGGGCTCGAGCGCTCACCGGCTGGACCGTCGAGGCCGGCGCGGCCCGGCTCGAGCCCAAGCGCCACGACGCAGGCGCCAAGACGGTGCTGGGCGTCACCGGCAACCTGGATGCAGCCGGCTTCGCCGAGGCCGTGCTGCGCCAGCCCACGGTCGCCGGGCACGTTGCGACCCGGTGGTGGCACCAGCTCGCCTCGCCCGACGCGCCGCCAGCCGAGACGCTCGGCCGGCTGGTCGCGGCATACGGGGCACACGGCGAGCTGACCCCGATGTTCCGTGCGCTCTTCACCGACCCGGCGTTCAACGCCGCCGACGGCTCGCTCGTGGCCTCGCCCGTGGAATGGGTCATCGGCGCCGCCCGGGCCCTGCGGCTTCCGGCCGACGAGAACACCGCGAAGATGCTCGTCCCCATGCTGCGAGGCCTCGGCCAGCTCCCGCTGTACCCGCCGAACGTTTCGGGCTGGCCGGCCGGTCAGGCCTGGCTTTCGACAACGGCGGCGCAGACGCGAGCCCGGTCCGCGGCCCGGCTCGTGGCCGCCGGCGACCTGTCCGTGGTCGAGTCGGCCGCGTCCGAGTCGCGGGTCGAGGTAGTGACCCACCTGCTCGGCATCCCGCGCCTCAGCGAGCGGTCGGCGGCGGCCCTGCGTCCGCTCGCGGCTAACCCGCGCCGCCTCGCCACCATCGCCCTGCTGACCCCCGAGTACCTGGTGAGCTGATGTCCGCACCCCCACTTCGGCCTGGCCGCCCCATGGACGGGCTGACCCGGCGCACCTTCCTGAAGGCAACCGGCGTGGCCGGCGCCGCGGCGGTGCTCGCCGGCGCCGCCCGGGTCTCCTACGACCAGCTCACCCAGCGGGCCGTCACCGACCCGCTCGCCGCCGGAACGCCGATCCTCGTGCTGCTGACCCTGTACGGCGGCAACGACTGGCTCAACACCATTGTCCCGTATGCCGATCCGGCGTACCAAGCGGCCCGGCCCGGATTGGCCTACAGCGGGCAGGAGGTGCAGCGGCTCGACGACGACTGGGGGTTCAACCCGGGCCTCACGGGGTTGGCCGCCGAATGGCAGGCCGGTCGGCTGGCCATCGTCCGCGGCGTCGGCTACCCCAAACCCGACCGCAGCCACTTCCGCTCGATGGACATCTGGCAGACGGCGTCGCCGGACCGGCCGGTGAACACCGGCTGGCTGGGCCGCTGGCTGGACCGATCCGGTGACGACCCGCTGCTCGCCCTCAACGTCGGCTCGACCTTGCCTGCTCTCGTCGTCGGCGAGCGGGCCACCGCGTCGGCGCTGAGCCTCGGGGAAGTCCCCGCCGCCAACTCGTCGGCGTTCGCCGCCCTCGCCCCCACAGACCCCGATGACTCGCCCGCCGCCCGCCTCGTCTGCGCCTCGTATGCCGCGTGCGGCGCGGTGGACGCGGCCTTGGCGCCGTTGTCGACAGCAACCCCACCGGCGGCGCCTGCGGCGGGCGGGGCCCGCAACAGCGACCTGGCCGCCCAGCTCGCGCTCGTCGCGCAGTGCATCAAGACCGGCGTGCCAACCCGCGCGTACTGCGTCTCGCTCAGCGGCTTCGACACCCACGCTGACGAGCGAGCCTCCCAGCAGAACCTGCTCACCCGCATGGACGCCGCCCTGACCTCCTTCCGCGACGCCCTGGCCGGGCACCCCCGTGAGCATGACGTCGTCGTCCTCGCCTACAGCGAGTTCGGCCGACGAGTGCGGGCCAACGCCTCCGACGGCACCGACCACGGCACCGCCGG
>JBIOUP010000139.1:0-5368 GCA_044867305.1 Dermatophilaceae bacterium | reverse complement strand
TCGCCGATGATCGGGATCCCGACGATGGACTCGGTGTAGGCGGCCGCCGCGAACAGCCCCAGGAAGCGGTGCTCGCCGGTGACCTCGCCGTCGGCATCGAAGGTCTTGACGCCGATGTAGTCCAGGTATGCCGGCCGGTGCACCGTGGCGCGGGAGTTCGCCTTGGTGATGATGAGCAGCTCCTTGTCCCGGGCGCGCTCCTGGGCGGCCGGGGACAGCCGGGCGCTCGAGTCGCCCGCGCGCCGGTCGTAGCGAAGCAGGCCCAGGCCGGTGCCCGGCACCGGGATGAGCTGGTCTTTGCCGTCCTCGCGTTCCAGGACGTACTGGCGGTAGCCGAGGAAGGTGAAGTGGTTGGCGGCGAGCCAGGCCAGGAAGCGGGTGGCGCGCGCGACCTCGTCATCGTCGAGGCCGACCGGGGGGGCCGCACTGAGGGTGTCGGCGAGCGACTGGCAGTTCAGCTGCATCTTGGGCCAGTCCTCGACGGAGTCGCGGACGTTGCCCAGCACATGATGAAGCGCGGTCGCCAGCGCAGCCAGCTCGTCGGGGTCGCTGAGGCGGTCGATCTCCAGGTGGATCCACGACTCGGCAGCCACCCCGAACTCGCCGTCCGGTGCCTTGTCGGCGTCCAGCACTTCCTGCATGTTGCCCAGGACGTCGCGCCGCACGAAGAACTGCGGGTGCACGATGAGGTGGATGGCCCGGCCGCGTCGCTGGATCGCCATAGTCACTGAGTCGACGAGGAAGGGCATGTCGTCGGTGACGATCTGCACGACGGTGTGCCCGCTGGCCCAGCCCTGGAACTCCATGGTGGGGTTGAACGCGACGACGTTCGCCGTGCCGACCGGACGATCGCGAGCCAGGTCTCGGTGCGAGAGCGCAGCACCGAGCAGGTCCTCCGGTTCGCGGGCGAGCAGGTCCTCGGTGGCCACGTGTCGGTAGTACCGCGACAGGAACGGCTCCAGCCCGTTGAGCGCGCCCTTGTGGGCCAGCCCGGCAGTTGTGTGGAGAAGGTGCGATCGGGACTGTTCGAGCGACGTGGTCATGGTTCCTCGGAGCTCCACTTGTACCAGGGCACCTCGTCGTGCGCCGTCGTCGAGCCTAACCCGCAGCGTCCGGGTGCCGGAACCCTCGGTGGACAACCTCGGATCCGAGCCGGACCTGGCCCCTATCCTCGGGTGATGTCCTCCATCGGCGACTTGGCCGCTGACTCGGCACGGCTGCTGTTTCAGCAGGACCCGGTGCTCGGAGACCACCCGGCCCAGATGTCCGTCGACGCCTTCGTCGAGCGCGCCGCAGAGGCCCTGCTGGCCGTGGCGACTGCTGGACAGGCGCACGGCATACCGGAGCAGTCGGAACATCCTGGAGCACCGAACCCGTGACGACACCAGCCTGGGCCGGCGACCCAGCATCAGTCTCGGGCTTGGGGGGAGCTCTGCGAACCACGGCCGCGCGGCTCACGCAGCTGGCGGAGGGCCTCGAGCCGTCCGACGTTCAGCGCCTGCTGGTGCAACGGATCGTGCCTGATCTGGACGAGGTCGGCTCGCGGCTGCAGCTGCACGCCCAGGAGCTGGCCGAGCTCGTCGTGAGCGCGCGACGGCTCGCCGACCGGGTGGCGGACGCGGGGCTGGTGCTGGACGGCCTGCGGGTGCTCGAGCCGTTGGGGATCGTCAACGTTCGCGATGCGGAGCGGCGGATTCGCGCGCGGCCCTCGTTGCAGGCGCACGCCGACCGCATCGCGGCCCGCTTGGGACGGTCTCGGGCCGAACTGATCCGTCAGCTGGCCGCGGCAAGCAGTCGACTGCAGACGCTGACGGCAAGCGAGGTCCACTAGCGTTCGCCCATGCACATTGTCGACGTGTTCGAGTATGCCGCGTCCCCCGACGAGGTCTTCGCCATGATGACCGACGAGGAGTTCATCGAGCGCAAGTGTGCGGCGCAACACGCGAGCAACTACTCGGCGTCGGTGCAGTTCCTCGGCGACGACGAGGCCAGGGCCGTGGCGACCCGGGAGCTGCCCACCAAGGGGTTCCCGGACTTCGTCCGGTCGCTGGTGGGCAACAGCATTCGGGTCGTCGAGACGGTCGAGTGGGCGCCGGCGCGCTTCGACGGGGGTCGCACGGGCAGGCTCACGGTCACGATGGGCAGCGCCCCGATCGGACTGACCGGCACGATCACCTTGGAGGCGGGCGGGCTGGGCACGATCGTCACCTACGACGCGAACCTCAAGGCGAAGGTCCCGTTCGTCGGCGGCAAGGTCGAGCAGGCCGCGAAGCCGACGCTGCTGACCGGCATGCGCAAGGAGCTGGAGACCGGGCAGGCCTGGCTGGACGGGCAGTAGGCGTGTGCTGTGCCCGGTCACGGCCCAAGCCGGGTTCCCTGCGTTGTTCGGCGACACTTGTCGTGCGAATCGGCAGAAATAGCTGCCGCTTAGGCCGCCAAACGCCGCCTTACCCGACAACTGCCGCTTTACTCGGCGCCGGCGCGTCGGCGGCGGGCTTGCGCCCTGCCTAGCCCGAAGGCGCCCGCAACTTCGGGCTAGCCCATCGAGGGATACCGGTAGCCCTTGGCAGGCACAAAGGTCTCCTTGATGGAGCGGACGGAGGTCCAGCGCAGCAGGTTCTGCGCGGCACCGGCCTTGTCGTTGGTGCCGGAGGCCCGGGCCCCGCCGAAGGGCTGCTGACCGACGACCGCGCCGGTCGGCTTGTCGTTGATGTAGAAGTTGCCCGCGGCAAAGCGCAGCTTCTCGGTCGCCGTGACGATGGCCGCGCGGTCCTGGGCGATCACCGAGCCGGTCAACGCGTACGCCGCCGACGACTCCATGTGCTCGAGCACGGCCTCGTAGTCACGGTCGGGGTAGACGTGGAGAGACAGGATGGGCCCGAAGTACTCGACCCGCATGGACTCATCGTTCGGATCGTCGACCTTGAGAATCGTCGGACGTACGAAGTAGCCCTCCGTGTCGTCGTACGTGCCGCCGGCAACGACCTCGATGCCGCGCGTCGCGTGCGCCCGGTCGATCGCCTTGCTGTGGTCGGTGAACGCGGCCGAGTCGATGACTGCACCCATGAAGTTGCCGAAGTCGGTGACGTCGCCCTGGGCCAGCGAGCTCGTCTCCTCGACGAGGTCGGCGCCCATCTGCCTCCACACCGACTCGGCAACGTAGGCCCGCGACGCCGCCGAGCACTTCTGGCCCTGGAACTCGAAGGCACCGCGGACCAGCGCCGTGCGCAGCACGTCTGGGTCGGCGGACGCATGGGCGACCACGAAGTCCTTGCCTCCGGTCTCGCCGACCAGGCGCGGGTAGGTGCGGTAGCGGGACAGGTGCTGGCCGACCTCTGCCCACATCTGCTGGAACACCCGGGTCGAGCCGGTGAAGTGCAGACCCGCGAAATTCGGGTCGGACAGGACCGCATCCGAGAGGGTCGCCCCGTCGCTGGTGACCAGGTTGATGACCCCGGGCGGCAGGCCGGCCTCCTCGAGCAGCGCCATGGTGTAGTGGGCGGCGAGCTGCTGGGTGCGGGCCGGCTTCCAGATCACGGTGTTGCCCATGAGCGCCGGCGCGGTGGGCAGGTTTCCGCCAATCGCAGTGAAGTTGAACGGCGTCACGGCATAGACGAAGCCTTCGAGCGAGCGGTACTCGGTGCGGTTCCACACTCCCTTGGAGTTCAGCGGCGGCTGCTCGTGGAGGATCTGCTCGGCGAAGTGGCAGTTGATCCGCCAGAAGTCGATGAGCTCACATGCGGAGTCGATCTCGGCCTGCGGCACGGTCTTGCTCTGCCCCAGCATGGTCGCGGCGTTGAGGGTGGCGCGCCACGGTCCGGACAACAGCTCGGCCGCCTTGAGCAGGATCGCCGCCCGGTCGGCGAAGTCCATGGCCCGCCATTCCGGCGCCGCCGCGGTGGCCGCGTCGATCGCCCCCTGGGCCTCGGCGGCACTGACCAGCTTCATCTGCCCGAGGACCTTGCGATGCGCGTGCGGCTGCACGACCGAGGCGGCCCGCCCCGAACCCATGACCTTGCGACCCCCGATGGTGCTGGGCAGCTCGATCTGCTCGCCGCCGATGCGCGCCAGCTCGCGTTCGAGGTCGGCGCGTTCCGGGCTGCCTGGGGCGTACCCGAGGACCGGTTCGTTCATCGGCTGCGGAACACGCGGATACGAGTCCATCGGGGTTCCTTCCCTCGTGCGGTCTGGGCCACGCGCCACCGAAACCCATCGTGTCACGCTCGCACACACGACGGCGGGCTCGCTCGCGCCGCTGCCGCCGGCATGCCACTCTTGGGCCCGTGACCGACAAGGCTTATCGCGAGCAGGTCGCGGTCTTCGGCACCGGCAGCTGGGGCACGGCGTTCAGCGCGGTGCTCGCGGACGCCGGCGCCCGCGTGCGGATGTGGGGCAAGTTCGCCGACGAGGTCGAGGACATCCAGCGCGAGCAGCGCAGCGTGCGCTACATGCCCGACCTGCTGCTGCCCGAGACGGTGTCCGCGACGACCGACCCGGCGGAGGCGCTCGAGGGGGCCGGCATCGCCGTCTTCGCGGTGCCTGCTCAGAGCCTGCGAGCCAACCTGGCGGAGTGGGGTTCACTGCTCCCGGACGACATCGCGGTGGTGTCGCTCATGAAGGGCCTGGAGCGGGGCACCATGAAGCGGATGAGCCAGGTCGTCGTCGAGGCCTCGGACGTTGCGCCGGAGCGAGTGGCCGTGGTCTCCGGCCCCAACATCGCCAAGGAGATCGCGGCGAAGGAGCCCACCGCGACGACCGTGGCCAGCATCCGGCTGGCCACCGCCGAGCGGGTCGCCGCGGCGTGCGCGACGGCATACTTCCGCCCCTACGTCCATGACGACGTAACGGGGGCAGAGCTCGGCGGCTGCGTCAAGAACGTCATCGCGCTCGCGGTGGGGATGGCCGAGGGGCTCAAGCTCGGGGATGCCGCGCGGGCCGCCGTCATCACCCACGGCCTCGCCGAGATGCGGGCTTTGGGGGTGGCGATGGGCGCGCACCCGGCCACCTTCGCCGGGCTGGCCGGCATGGGCGACCTGGTCGTCACCTGCCTGTCGCCCTACTCACGCAACGGGACCTTCGGACGCAAGCTCGGCCGCGGGATGAGCGTCGACGAGGTCATCGCCGACACCCAGCAGACAGCCGAGGGAGTCTCCTCGTGCGGTGCGGTCCTCGAGCTGGCGCGCTCGCGCGGGGTGCCCATGCCGATCGTCGAGAACATCACCGCCGTCGTGCACGAAGGGCGCAGCATCCAGAAGTTCTCCGACGCCCTGCTGTCGGTCATCCTCGACGACGTCGGGGGGTGAGCTGATGTCTCACATGTCGTACGCCACGGGATGGCGCGGCTGGTAGAGCATCAGCTCTCCCGCGC